>DAOUYK010000140.1 GCA_030666145.1 Mycolicibacterium sp.
AACTCCTCGGCGCCCAGCAGCGCAGCCACCACAACGTCGCGCCCGGTCTTGAGCTGGCCGTCCACCTGGACGACGATCCGGTCGCGAAGTCCGTTGAGCAGCAACGTCTGCTGTGTCTCGGCGAGACCGAGCTCCCACGGCGCACCGGCATGCTTCTGCGACGTGAGCGGGGTGGCGCCTGTGCCACCGTCGTGGCCAGAGATCAGCACCACGTCTGCGTGGGCCTTGGACACTCCTGCCGCGACTGTACCGACCCCGTTCTCGCTCACCAGCTTCACATGTACCCGCGCCTGCGGATTCGCGTTCTTCAGATCGTGGATCAACTGGGCAAGATCTTCGATCGAGTAGATGTCGTGGTGCGGCGGAGGCGAGATCAGACCGACCCCGGGCGTGGAATGGCGCACCTCGGCCACCCATGGATAAACTTTGTTCCCCGGAAGCTGGCCTCCTTCACCGGGTTTAGCGCCCTGAGCCATCTTTATCTGGATATCAGTACAGTTCGACAAGTAGTGGCTGGTCACTCCGAACCGCCCGGAAGCCACCTGCTTGATGGCGCTACGCCTCCAGTCACCGTTTTCATCGAGGCCGAATCGCGCTACGGACTCGCCGCCTTCACCGGAGTTGGATCGTCCGCCGAGGCGGTTCATTGCGATGGCCAGCGTCTCATGAGCTTCGGCGGAGATCGAGCCGTAGCTCATCGCACCCGTCGAGAACCGCTTGACGATTTCGCTGGCGAGTTCGACCTCGTCTAGCGGTACCGCCGGACGCACGTCGTCGCGGAACGTGAGAAGCCCGCGCAGGGAGGCCATCCGCTCACTCTGGTCGTCGACCAAACCGGTGTACTCCTTGAAGACCGAGTACTGGCCCGTGCGGGTCGAATGCTGCAGCTTGAACACTGTGTCTGGATTGAACAGGTGATACTCACCCTCGCGACGCCACTGGTACTCACCACCGACCTCAAGCTCGCGGTGGGCCCACTCGTTAGGCCGATCTAGATAGGCAAGCTCATGACGGGCGGCAACGTCGCTGGCAATATCGTCCAAATCGATGCCGCCGACCGGACATGACAGCCCGGTGAAGTACTCGTCGAGCACCGACTGCTTGATGCCGATGGACTGGAATAACTGGGCACCGGTGTAGGACGCCAACGTCGAGATGCCCATCTTGGACATCACCTTGAGCACACCCTTGCCGGCCGCCTTGACGTAGTTGGCCTTGGCCTGGTCACTGGAAATGCCGGTGATCAGTCCGCGTTCAACCATGTCTCCGATGGACTCGAACGCCATGTAGGGGTTGATCGCCGCGGCACCGAAGCCGACCAGGCACGCCATGTGATGCACCTCTCGGGCGTCACCGGATTCGACAACCAAGCCCACCTGGGTGCGAGTGCGTTCCCGTACCAGGTGATGGTGCACGGCCGACAAGCTCAGCAGCGAGGGGATCGGGGCGAGTTGTTCATCGGATTCGCGGTCGGACAGCACGATGATCCGCGCGCCCTCCCGGATTGCCGTTGACACCTTCGCGCGGACATCTTCCAGCGCCTCCTGTAGACCCTGTCCGCCACGGTTCACCGGGTACAGGCACCGCACAACCGCGGCCCGCAACCCGTGCTTGTTGCCACGGATCTCATGATCGGGGTCGACACAGATCAACTTCGACAGCTCGGCATTGCGCAAGATTGGTTGCGGCAGCACGATCTGCCGGCACGATCCGGGGCCGGGGTTCAGCAGGTCACCCTCGGGGCCAAGAGTGCCCGACACGCTGGTGACGACCTCTTCCCGGATAGCGTCCAGGGGCGGGTTGGTTACCTGGGCGAACAACTGTTGGAAGTAGTCGTAGAACATTCGCGGGCGGGCCGACAGCACCGCGATCGGGGTGTCGGTGCCCATCGACCCCAGCGCTTCGACACCGGTGCGCGCCATCGGCGAAACCAGCAGATTCAGCTCCTCGTACGTATAGCCGAAGGCCTGCTGGCGCAGCACCACGCGGTGATGCGGCATCCGCACATAGTCACCCGGTGGCAGCTCGTTGACATGGAACAGTCCCGCGTCGAGCCACTTGCGGTATGGCTGCTCGGCGGCCAGGTCGGCCTTGATCTCCTCGTCCGCGACGATCCGCCCCTGAGCGGTGTCGACGAGGAACATGCGGCCGGGCTGCAGCCGCATCTTCTTGATGACGGTGGCGGGATCAAGGTCGAGCACGCCGGCCTCCGAGGCCATCACCACCAGACCATCACTGGTTACCCAGATCCTTGACGGACGAAGGCCGTTGCGGTCGAGTACCGCGCCGATGACCGTTCCGTCGGTGAAGCACACCGACGCCGGACCGTCCCAGGGCTCCATCAACGTCGCGTGGTATTCGTAGAACGCCCGGCGGGCGGGGTCCATCGACTCGTGACGCTCCCAGGCCTCCGGGATCATCATCAACACAGCGTGCGGCAGGCTGCGGCCGCCGAGATGAAGCAGCTCGAGGACCTCGTCGAAACGGGCAGTGTCGGAGGCCCCCGGTGTGCAGACAGGGACGATCTTATCGAGACCCTCGCCGCCGAAGACGTCTGTCTTGATCAACGCTTCCCGGGCCCGCATCCAGTTCTCGTTGCCAGTGACGGTGTTGATCTCACCGTTGTGCGCGATCCGACGGAAGGGGTGCGCCAACGGCCAGGACGGGAAGGTATTGGTGGAGAACCGCGAGTGCACGATACCCAGCGCGCTGGTGAGCCGCTCGTCCTGCAGATCGAGGTAGAACGTGCGGAGTTGGGGTGTGGTCAGCATCCCCTTGTATACAAAAGTCTGACCGGAAAGGCTTGGGAAATGAACGGTTTCGCGGCCGGGCCCATCTTGACCTGGCCCTTTTGTGCCGAGCTCATGTTCGGCACGTTTTCGCACCACGTAGGCGCGGCGTTCCAAGTCCATCCCCGACGCGCCGGCAATGAACACCTGGCGGAAGGTCGGCATCGCGTCGCGGGCCAGGGCACCCAGAGACGAGTCGTCGGTGGGCACATCCCGCCACCCGAGCACGTTCAGTCCCTCAGTCTCGGCGATCTGCTCCAACGATTCGCACGCACTGGCTGCGTCCCTGGACGACTGCGGCAAGAACGCCATGCCGGTGGCATAACTGCCCGGCTCGGGTAACTCGAAATCGACAACCGCTCTCAGGAAATCGTCGGGCACCTGCAGCAGGATGCCAGCGCCGTCGCCAGTGTTCGGCTCTGCACCCTGAGCACCCCGGTGTTCAAGGTTAAGCAGCGCAGTAATGGCCTTGTCGACAATGTCGCGGCTGCGGCGACCATGCATGTCCGCCACCATCGCGACGCCGCACGCATCGTGCTCGAACGCGGGGTCGTACAGCCCTTGGCTACTGGGCGCCATTCCCACCTACCTTTTTTCTTTTTTGCACACGCCGCCGCGGAACTGTACGGGCGGCAACCGTCGACGGAAGCGTTCGCCGGTCTGGCGATGGGGGTTCCTTCGTGCAGCACCGAACGACGGCCCTTTTCCCAATCACCACGAGTGGTGAAAACGATATGACAAAAGGCCCCTGACATGCCAATCTAGCCCAGCCCAACTACCTTCACCAGCAGGTCGGCGCCCGAAGTGCAACCGCGTCCAGGTCACCGTCGAATAGCGTTGCGGTGGAGCTTGTTTCGTCGCGCCCACCACCGGAGCGATTCGATGACCAATCGCTAGGACCGTCCGCCCGACGCGCAGTATTGTTTGCTGGTCAGCAATATTTTCGGCTTTATCCTGCGGTGATGCCGCCTGACCTCATTTGCAGAAAAGCTTAGTTGGATTCTTAGAGCTTAGTTGGATTCTTAGAGATTGAGCAGCGCCGTTTTTTTGTGCCTGTCACCGCAGGCTAGACCGTGCCGTTCGGGCGCCGGCCCCCCACCCGGGGGCTGAGCCGGCCACGTACAGCGCGAACATCTTCTCGTGGTCGCGTCACATATCGGCCAGATTTGGTATGGGCGCGCGGTCCAAAACGCGGATTGACCGCGAGACCGCTCACCTCGACCAGCCCGACCGCCCGATGACGGTGCCGACGCATCGGCTCGAGCAGCTCCACCATCTGCGGGTCATCGATAGGGTGCCCGAGCAGGCTCCAGCCCACCATCTTGGCCAGGTGGAAGTCACCCACCGACAGTGCATCGGCGTCGCCGAACGCCCGCTGCAACGTCTCGGCGGCCGTCCACTACCCCACTCCCGGCATGGACATCAACGCAGCGCGGGCCGCGTCGGCCGAGCGGCTGATCAACTTTTCCAGCGAGCCGACGCGCTGCGCGCACCCCACCATGGTCCGGGCCCGGCCCGGATCGACATTGGCACGTTGAAACTCCCACGACGGAATCCGCCGCCAAGCGTCCGCTGACGGCGGCAACCGCATGCGAGCGGGCGCTGGGCCCAGTGCCGGGGCGCCGTAGCTGGTGACAAGCCTATGCCACGCCCGATGCGCATCGAGGCCGTAGAAGCGCTGTTCGAGCACCGCCGGCATCACCGCCTCCAAGACCCCGCCGGTGCGGCCGAGCCGCAAGTATGGGACGCGACGTTGGGCTGCGGCGATGGTCGGCTCCGCGGGCCGAAACCCGGTTGCGTCGTCATCGGCACCCAGCAGCGCCGGAAGCGTCTCGGCAAACTCCGCCGCGCCGGACCCCCAAGCTTCACAGTCGACGGTGTCCGGCGCACCCTGGCAGATGCGGGCGGTGACCGGCCCACTGCGCAGCAGGGTGGTGCGCCAGATGGCCCCACCGGCGCCTTCGTGATAGCAAGGGTCTCCCTTGCCACGCCGCAGGGGCGACAGGGTCAAACCTGGACTGGCGGGTCCAGCGAAAACCACGCTGGCCGAGCTGCGCACGACGCCAGCCTAGGCTTCGAGCCTGACATCGGCCTTTCTCGGATCGAAAGCCACATGACCTGCAATGGCCGACGCCGCATCAATGGGTTGCTCATAGCTCCACACCGCGTCTTCGACGGTCTCACCGTGGTCCGTGCGCAGGTGGTAGTAGCCGGCATCTCCCTTGTACGGGCAGTAGGTGACGGTGTCGCTTCGGGTCAGGGCGGCGGTTACATCGCCGAGCGGGATGTACTGCACCGCCGGATAGCTGGCCTCGCGCAGCGTCAGCGCGAAGTCTGTCTGGGCGACCACCTCTGCGTTGATTCCGACGGTGACGCGGGCGCCGGTCGGTTCGATCGTGATGGGGTGTGCCGTCGGGGGCTCGCGAGGTTCGTGGGGCGCAGGTACAGGTCGTTCGCTCATCACATCATTGAACTCCACCCTCGCTTGGCACGCCTACCGATACCATCGCCGCATGTCCCAACCAGCAGCCCCCGACGCGCACGGATCCGTCTCGATCGCCGCCGACTCCGCCGCGGTGTACGCCCTGATCACTGACCTAGCCACGCTTGGATCACTGGCCGAAGAGGCCCGAGAGATGCGATGGAGCAAAGGGAACACCGCCGCGCCAGGCGCTGTGTTCAAGGGGCACAACCGCAATGGCTCCCACACCTGGACCACCAAATGTACTGTGACAGAAGCTGACCCGGGCCGGGCGTTCGCGTTCGACGTTCACACTGCCCGAATCGTCCCAATCGCGCACTGGCGCTATGACATCGACCCGACCGACGGCGGCTGCATCGTCACTGAAAAGACATGGGACCGCCGCCCCCGGTGGATACTCAAGCCCGCCGCAATGAGCACCGGCGTCAGCGATCGAAACGGGGCGAACACCAAGCACATCAAGCTCACACTGGAGCGGCTCAAGCGCCACGCTGAAGGCGGCTAGCGGTTGGTAGACCGTCATACCAGTCCAACACGTGACCGGTGACCGGACGGCTGACAGACGGTCGGGTAGACACCCGACGCATGGTGGCAGGCCTTCGACTGTTCAATAGGCTAATCAATACCAGCGTGCAGGCTTGCAGCGTTCTGTTTTCTGATCCGCGCCAACGCTGAGTATTTACGCTAACGGCATGGCGAGCACGCAAAGCAGTGCAGCGGGGGACGCTCCCTGGCCCGGCTGGTCGCCGTGGCGCAACAGCCTGATCTTCGGCACCGCGGCTTTGTTCGTCTTCTTCCAGATGGTGTTGCAAACGTTCCCGAGCGTCATGCGGGAAGGTTTGGTCGTCGATCTCTCGCTGAACGGAGCGGGCTTCGGCGGCCTGTCCTCAAGCTTCTACTACCCCTACATCCTTCTGCAGATCCCGGCAGGAATCCTGGTGTCGCGCTTCGGCGCACGGTCGGTGCTCATCGGAGGAGCCCTCCTCTGTACGGTTGCGTCGTTTCTATTCGCGATGTCGCATACAGCGAATGCTGCCCAACTGACCCGCATCCTCATGGGCTTTGGGGCTGCGCCGACCGTGGTGTGCGCGATGGCGCTCGCCGCACAATGGTTTCCCAGACGCCTTTTCCCCATCTTGGCGGCGTTGACCGAGGTGTTCGGCATGGTCGGCGCGGCGCTGGGCCAAGAGACGCTGGGCTTCATCGTCGAGCACGCAGGATGGCGCGTCGCGATGATCACCTGCGGGGTGTTCTCGGCGGTACTTCTTCTTCTCATCGTCGCGTTCGTCAGGAACCGAACGGTCTCCGGAAGAGGTCCTGAGCATTGGCCCCAACCCGCCGCTATAGCTCGGCTGCTGATTTCATTGCCGATACTCTCCACCGCCGTGGCGGGCGGTTTGGTGGCGTCGGCCGGAGTGGCGTTCGCGTGGCTGTGGGGCGTCTCCTTCTTCCAGGCCTATCACCACCTGAGTCTGTCGACAGCTTCGGTGATCGCGTCCTTCTACTTCTGGGGGTGCCTGCCCGGCATGCTCGGTTCCGCCTGGCTGTGCTCCAGATACCGCACACCTGCGCCGCTGCTTGCCCTGGGGGCCGCCGGGACGGCCGCGATGATGGGGCTCATCCTGTTCGTCGTCCATGGCCAGGTGGTTCTGTCGGCGGCGATGTTCATTCTGGGAGTCTTCAATTCATTTTAGGCCTGGTCCTTCACCAGGGTGAAGGACAAGGCGCCGGCGCAGCTTTCCGGGGTGGCGATGGGCCTGACCAACATGTTGATCGTGGGCATCGGCGGGTTGATCTTCCAACCGCTGATTGGGGTGCTCGCGCATGCGCGCGGACAGGAAGTGCCCGACGGCGCGACACTGAGCGTGACCATCATCGCTCCACTGCTGGCGCTGCTGATCCTGGCAGTCACCGGCCTTCACCAAGCAAGAAAGCGGAGACACCCATGGGGGGCGCCCGAGCTCTCGCCTACACCCGGTGTCAGGCCCGAAGATACGCTTTAGCCCGACGCCGGGACGGTTAGGCGCGGCCGCGCCAGCGAGATCAACTTCGTGGGTACCGCGACGTGGCACACGCCGGAACAGGTCGCACTAATGCAGTCACCCGCGTCGCCCGAACTCGGCCATCCACTTGGCCGCGACATCGGGCAGCGTGCCGAGTTCTTCGGCCTTCTTGCACCACTTCACGGTTGCCGCAACGAACCGCAGCGGGTTGTAGACGTCCTCCTGCCGAGACCACTTCCCGTCACCGGCGTAGGTGATTATCGAGATGTTGGTGGCGCTGATGATCGTGCCGTCCCCGGGATCGCGCATCGGGTTGTCGAGTTCACACAGGACGCGCGCGGTCGCCTCGTCATAGACTCGCCAACGCGATGGGAACGCCGTCATGTGGCTACCCGGGAAAGTCTCCATCGTCTTCCAGATCCAGGGCCGTACCTCCTCGCTGCCGTGCATCGTGCCGGCGACGTCCTCGATGTAGGTGACATCGTCGGTGTACTGCTCAACCCACGGATCCCAGTCACGCGTCTGCGCCGCACGGTCAACGGTTTTCTCGAACTCAGCGAAGGCCACGGCAAGCTCGTCCCGGGTGAAAGCATTGGCAGTCACATCTGAAACTAGAACACGTTCTACCCATGAATGTCGAGGGCAAACTTGGGCCGATCCGCACATCGCCCAAGTGTCGGACTCAACAGCCAGAGGGTGACCCGGGAGGCAAGCAGTGGTGGGGCTCACAATCGCCGCCCGCTGGACATTCGAATCACACTGCTAGCTAATCGCTTGCCACAGCTAGCGCACGTTCGTACGGTGGTGGCGTCCGGGCTGATACCCGCCGAGACCGATTGTGGTGGGGGATGCCATCACCACCGACACGGACGATCATCGAGCAGCAACAACAGGCCCTGCTCGTATCTAGTCCGGGTCGGCGAAGAGAACGGGCTGCCGCGGGAAAGCCGACAGCCGCGCACCGCGCTAGACCGTGCTCATCCATCAACCCGACGTATTTCTCAAATTGAAAGGAATCACCAAATGGCCCAGAACAACACGATCACCGTCGATGACCTGAAGGTTCCACTTCTCGCTGCCGTCGGTGTGGCCGATCTGACCCTGGAGCAAGTCACCGAGACCGTTAGCGCCGTGCGTGAGCGCGCCGTGGAGGCTCGCAGCGACGCTCGCAGCAGGGTCGATGAGACCCGCGAGCTGTTGACCAAGCTGCAGAAAGATCTTCCGCAGCGCCGCGAGGAACTACGTGCCCGACTGACCACTGAGGAACTGCGCCGCTACCGCGGATCCGCCACTGATCAGTACAAGAGCCTGGTGAAGCGCGGCGAGACCGTGCTCAAGCAACGCCGTGGCCAGACCAAGAAGGCGGCGCCGGCCAAGAAGGCTGTAAGTAGCACGAATGCGGCCCCGGCCCGCAAGGCTGCCGCCCCAACGAAGGCGCCGGCCAAGAAGGTCGCCGCCACCGTCCAGCAGTAAGCGAAATCGACGACCGAGGCGGGACGGTACCCGTATCAGGCTTGCGCCTGCATACAGCTTTTGTGGGTACCGTCCCGCCTCGGCGTGCGACCGAACGTCTGCAACGAGAGTCCATCGAGATGCACCTCGCCCATGCCACCGCCACC
>DAOUYK010000067.1 GCA_030666145.1 Mycolicibacterium sp.
GTCCTGGCTCGAGCCAGAGTTGGGGATCGAGGAAGTCGATCTGCGGGCGGGCCGCGCTCTGCGTCACGACGAAGCCGGACCGCTCGTCAGGCTCGTCCGCCAGCGCCCACGCCTTGTGAGCCTCGGTCTCATCGATCGCCGCACCCAGCCCCGTGGGCGTGTAACCGGTCGGGGCGTCGTCGTCGGGATCTTCGCCCATGGCGCTGCTTCCCGTAGAGATTGCGCGTTACTCCCTAAGGATGCGCCTGTTCCGGTCGCTCTGTGGCCGAACGCAGGTTAAGACAATCAGCCGCTGAGGAAGACAAGTTCCGACGCTGGTACGAAGAGCAGTTGATGCCCGATAACTCAGTCGCCACAGACTCCATATTCCTGCCCTCTATTTGCCCCCGGCCGCACCGCTCCCTGCGGCCCCCTTCCAGTCAGGCGACAAGTCCGTGAGTCGTTGTTGGCGATCAGCCTCAAGGGTGCCTCTGGAATAGATGGTGCGTTGGTTGTTGATCCAGCCACCGAGTCTGTATCCATCGACCGTGTAGGACTTCCGGACGCGGGCGTCACCGTGGCGTTCAACGTACTCACGGAGCCTTTGGAACCCGTCCTCCCACTTGGCTGCGTCGGCGTCCCACGCCCAGCCGGGCAGGTCCTGGAGTCGTTGTTGGCGATCGGCCTCGAAAGTGCCTTTTAGATAGGAGCCTCGTTGTTTGCAGACCCACCTACCGAGGTTGTATCCATCGACTTTGTAAGACGTCGGGACGCGGGCGTCACCGTGGCGTTCAACGTACTCACGGAGTCGGCTGAAACCCTCCTCCCAGGCGTCGGCGTAGGGATCCCACACCCAGCCGGACAGCTCTTCGAGCCGCCGTTGGCGATCAGCCTCAAGGGTGCCTCTGGAATAGATGGTGCGTTGGTTGTTGATCCAGCCACCGAGTCTGTATCCATCAACCGTGTAGGACTTCCGGACGCGGGCGTCACCGTGGCGTTCAACGTACTCACGGAGCCTTTGGAACCCGTCCTCCCACTGGGCGCCTTTGGCATCCCAGGTCCAGCCGGGCAGCTCCTGGAGTCGTTGTTGGCGATCAGCCTCAAGAGTGCCTGCGGAATAGATACATCCCATCACACAGTGCTGTGCACACAGCACAAACATTTCGCAGCAAGAGTGCGAGTAGCGCCCTGCAAAATGTCGATGTCTGAGTCGTGGCCACCGCGTGCTCGTCGAATGCGGGGTGTGGCTGCTCGAGAAGCCCGCCGAATGCGCACTCACGCAACCACTGCGATCCGCTGTGCTCGCTGCAGAAACCGCTTGAGCGGTGAGGATCCGCGGGTCAGACCATCGCGCGACGGCCCGCCAGCGCACGACCCAGCGTCAACTCGTCGGCGAACTCGAGATCACCGCCCATCGGCAGACCTGAGGCGATGCGCATCACCGTCAACCCAGGAATGTCGCGCAGCATCCGCACTAGATAGGTGGCGGTAGCCTCACCCTCGGTGTTCGGATCGGTCGCGATGATCACCTCGGTGACGTCGACCCCGTCGACCCGCTCGCCAATCCTGTTCAACAGTTCTCGGATTCGCAGCCGGTCGGGTCCAATGCCCGACAACGGGTCGAGTGCACCACCAAGCACGTGGTAGCGCCCGCGGAACTCCCGGGTGCGTTCGACCGCCTGCACATCCTTGGGTTCCTCGACCACGCAGACCAACGATCCGTCGCGCCGGGAGTCGCTGCAGATTCGGCAGCGGTCCTCGTCGCTGACGTTTCCACACACCGCGCAGAACTTCACCCCGTCGCGCACCTTGCCGAGGACCGCAGTCAGCCTGTCGATGTCTGGCGGCTCGACGGAAAGCAAGTGAAACGCGATCCGTTGGGCACTTTTCGGTCCGATACCGGGCAGTTTGCCGAGCTCGTCGATCAGATCCTGAACAGGTCCCTCGAACAAGTCAGAGCCCCGGCAGTTCGAGCCCGCCCATCCCGCCCGCCAACGGCCCCAGCCGGTCGTGGGCCAGGACGGTGACCTGTTTGGCGGCATCGGCGACCGCGCCGACGATCAGATCCTGCAGCGTCTCGACATCGGCAGGGTCGACCACCTTGGGGTCGATCGCGACGGCCACCACCGCCCCGCTTCCCAGCATGGTGACCTGAACCAGCCCGCCACCGGCCTGTCCATTGACCTCGGTGTTGGCCAGGGCCTCCTGGGCCTCCATCAGCTGCTGCTGCACCTGTTGAGCCTGCGCGAGCAGTGCTGACATATCGGGTTGGCCACCGGGCTGCATTACTGATCCTCTTGCATGTTTGGTTTCTTATCGGTCTCGACTTGGTTGCGCTCACGAAGATCCAGCACTTCGGTCTTTAAGCGTAGTCCGCATGCGGGCTACCGTTGCGCCGTGCACGTGTCAGCCCGCCGTCGTGTCGGCATGCGGATCGGTTCAGCCATCGCCGTAGGAGTGCTCGCTGCCGCGTCCATATCGGTCAGCCCGGCCCCGGCGGCCCCCGCCAACGTCGCGGGAAAGATCGTCTTCCTCGACCCGGGCCACAACGGCTCCAACGACGCCTCGATCAACCGACAGGTTCCCAACGGGCGCGGCGGCACCAAGAATTGCCAGACCAGCGGCACTTCCGCCGAGAGCGGACTGGCCGAGCACACCTTCAACTGGGACACCACGTTGCGGATCCGCCAGGCACTGACGGCCCTCGGAGTGCGCACGGCGATGTCCCGCGGCGACGACATCGGCCTGGGCCCATGTATCGACGAGCGGGCGGCGATGGCCAACTCGATCAGGCCCAACGCCGTCGTGTCGATCCACGGCGACGGCGGTCCGGCCACCGGGCGCGGCTTCCACATCCTGTATGCGGCGCCTCCGCTCAACGCGGCACAGGCGGGTCCGTCGGTGCGATTCGCCCGGACGATGCGCGATCAGCTCGCCGGTTCAGGCATTCCCCCCGCGACCTACATCGGCTCATCAGGACTGAATCCGCGAGCCGACATCGCCGGGCTCAACCTGGCGCAATACCCATCGATACTCATCGAGCTCGGGAACATGAAGAATCCGGCCGACGCCGCACTGATGTCGACGGCCGAAGGACGCCAGAAGTACGCCAACGCCGTTGTCCGCGGCATCGTCGCATTCCTCAGCTCCCAGAGCTAAGGCTGGCCCGGGGGTCCGCTGAGCATGCAGCCCCAGCTGTGATCTTGCTTTCACGACCGTGAATGCACGCTCGACGAAGATCAGCCGGCTTCTACCTGCTTTTTGAGGTTGTCCAGCACCTCTTCCTGGATCTTGCGCAGCCCTGGCGGAGCGAACGTCTTCTCGAAGAAGCCGCCGATGCCACCCGCCCCCTGCCAGGACGTCTTGACGGTGACCGACGAACCCGGACCAGCCGGCGCGACGGTCCAATTGGTCACCATCGACGAGTTCGCATCCTTCTCGATAACGGTGTGACCAGCGACGTCGATCGCAGCCTTCACGTCACGCGAGCGCGACTTGGTGGCTTGCAACTTCCAGGAGGCCACGGTGCCGGCACCCTGCCCCCCGTCGAGCACCTGGTAGTTGCTGTAGTGCGCGGAGAGGATCTTCGGTCGCACAGTCTGATAATCCGCGACTGCCGCCAGTACCGTTGCGGGCTCGGCATCGATCAAGACCGTGCTGGCCGCGCTGACCTGTCCCATCAGTGCAAACTCCTTGTCAACTGTTGTCCAGAGGGTGTGACTTCGCTCGCGCGCGGTCGCATCGACTGCAACCGCGGACTAGCGTATATGTGTGTCTGTTGCCTCGACCGATGCACGGGCGGCTCACACCGACGGCGTGCAGCGGCTTCTTACTAGTTACCGGGCGATTCCCGCTGGCTCAGCTATCCGGCTGGCCAAGCCGACCTCCAACCTTTTTCGCACCCGGGCCAGGAGCACCGCGCCAGGGCTGGACACCTCTGGGCTGACCGGTGTGATCGCGGTCGATCCGCATGCGCGTACAGCCGATGTGGCAGGCATGTGCACCTATGAGGACCTGGTGGCGGCCACGCTGCCCTACGGCCTGTCTCCCTTGGTGGTGCCCCAGCTCAAGACGATCACCCTCGGCGGTGCGGTGACCGGACTGGGCATCGAGTCGGCATCGTTCCGCAACGGTCTGCCCCACGAGTCGGTGTTGGAGATGGACGTCATCACCGGTACCGGCGACATCGTACGCACCGCACCCCACGTTCATTCCGACTTATTCTACTCATTCCCGAATTCCTATGGCACGCTCGGTTATTCGGTTCGCTTGAAGATCGAGCTGGAACCAGTGAAGCCGTTCGTTGAGCTTCGGCACCTCAGGTTTCATTCGCTGACCGACCTGATAGAAGCGATGGACAAAATTATCGAGACGGGCGGACTCGACGGCGACCGAGTCGACTACCTCGACGGTGTGGTGTTCAGTGCCAGCGAGAGCTACCTGTGTATCGGTATTCAGTCGGCGACCCCTGGCTCGGTTAGCGACTACACCGGCAGCAACATCTACTACCGGTCGATCCAGCATGAGGACGGTCAGAAACACGACAGGCTCACCATCCACGACTACCTGTGGCGATGGGATACCGACTGGTTCTGGTGCTCGCGAGCCTTCAACGCGCAGAATCCGCGTATCCGCCGATGGTGGCCGCGCAGATATCGTCGCAGCAGCTTCTACTGGAAACTCATCGGCTACGACCAAAGATTCCATATCGCCGACCGGATCGAGATGCGCAGTATCCGATCGCCTGGTCGCTCACTACAGGAACGGGTGGTCCAAGACGTCGAGGTGCCGATCGGGCGGACCGTCGAATTCCTGCAGTGGTTCCTCGACAACGTGCCGATAGAACCGATCTGGTTGTGCCCTTTGCGACTTCGGGACGAAGGAAACTGGCCGTTGTATCCCCTGCGCCCACGACTCAGCTACGTGAACGTAGGCTTCTGGTCCTCGGTGCCCGTGGGCCCCGAGGCGGGCTATACCAACAAGATGATCGAACGTAAGGTCAGCGAGCTCGACGGGCACAAGTCGTTGTACTCCGACGCTTACTACTCACCTGAGGAGTTCGACGAACTCTACGGGGGTGAGGTCTACCAGACGGTGAAGAAGACCTACGACCCCGACTCACGGCTTCTAGACCTGTACGCGAAGACAGTGCAGCGCCAGTGAGCGCTTGCGCGAAGAGGAAAGGACAGCGATGACGACATTTAGGGACCGCGTTACAGAAGCGGCAGACAACTCCGACCGCAGGCTCTCCCTGGCAGAGATACTGGAAATCTTCGTGGCCGGCAGGCTGCCGTTGAAGTTCACGGCCTACGACGGCAGCATCTCCGGCCCCGACGATGCGACCCTCGGGCTCGATCTTCGCGCGCCGCGCGGGACGACCTACCTCGCGACCGCTCCGGGCGATCTCGGGCTGGCGCGGGCGTATGTATCCGGCGACCTGGAGCTCCTCGGGGTCCATCCGGGTGATCCCTATGACCTGCTGACCTCGCTGGCCGAGAAGCTGGTCTTCAAGCGCCCACCCGCCCGTGTACTGGCCAACATCGTCCGGTCTATCGGTATCGAGCACCTCAAGCCGATCGCACCACCTCCTCAGGAGGCGCTACCCCGCTGGCGCCGCTTCGCGGAAGGGTTTCGGCACAGTAAGACCCGCGACGCTGAGGCAATCCAGCACCACTACGACGTATCCAACACCTTTTATGAATGGGTGCTCGGCCCATCGATGACCTACACGTGCGCGACCTACCCGCACGCGGATGCCACCCTGGAAGAGGCGCAGGAAAACAAGTACCGGCTGGTGTTTGAGAAGCTGCGGCTTCAGCCGGGTGACCGACTCCTGGACGTGGGCTGCGGCTGGGGTGGCATGGTGCGGCACGCAGCGAGGCACGGCGTGAAAGTCATCGGCGTGACGCTGTCCAAGGAGCAGGCGGCGTGGGCGCAGGAAGCTATCGCGCAGGAGGGTCTGGGAGATTTCGCCGAAGTGCGCCACGGCGACTACCGCGACGTTCGCGAGTCACAGTTCGACGCGGTGTCCTCGATCGGGCTCACCGAGCACATAGGCGTTGCGAACTATCCCGCCTACTTCCGTTTCCTCAGATCGAAGCTGCGCACGGGCGGACTGCTGCTCAACCACTGCATCACCCGCCATGACAACACGCTTGGTGCGAGCGCCGGGGGCTTCATCGACCGCTACGTGTTCCCCGACGGGGAGCTCACCGGTTCGGGCCGCATCATCACCCAGATGCAGAACGCCCAGTTGGAGGTGCTGCACGAGGAGAACCTGCGTCACCACTACGCGTTGACCCTGCGCGACTGGTGCCGCAACCTCGTTGAACACTGGGACGAAGCGGTCGCCGAAGTGGGGCTTCCGACCGCCAAGGTGTGGGGTATGTACATGGCCGGATCCCGGGTTGGCTTCGAACAGAACGCAATTCAGTTGCACCAGGTGCTTGCGGTCAAACTCGATGAGCGGGGCAGCGACGGTGGGTTGCCGTTGCGGCCCTGGTGGTCCGCGTAGTCGGGCGACGGTCAGGCTGGGAAGTACCAGCCGCGTTTAGCAGCCCAACCCTCTTGGGCACCCCGACCACGTGAAGAGGCCCGACTACGTTAACAAGCCCGACCACGTTAAGAACCCCGATCGATGGTGAAGGGATTAGGCTCACAAGGATGATCCGGTTCCTACTGCGAGTCGCTGTGTTCCTCGGGTCCTCTGCGATCGGGTTGTTGGTGGCGGTCTGGCTGGTCCCGGGCGTGTCGTCATCCGCTCTGGGATTCGTCGCCGCGGTCGCGATCTTCACGGTGACCCAAGCGATCCTGTCGCCTTTATTCCTCAAGATGGCCAACCGGTACGCATCGGCGTTCCTGGGCGGCATCGGGCTGGTGTCGACGTTCGTCGCGCTGCTGGCGGCATCGCTGCTGTCCAACGGCCTGAGCATTCACGGTATGGGATCTTGGATCGTGGCCACCGTGGTGGTTTGGTTGGTTACTGCTTTCGCGACGGTCGTCTTGCCGGCCCTGCTGCCGCGGGACGAGAAGAAAGCAGAGTGAGTCGCCCGGCCGGTGGATGAGCGGTCTCAGCTTTCGATGCGCCGCGCCCCTAGTTCGTTCTGCAACAACTCCAGCGCGGCCTCCTCGGGATCGCGGCGCGGCGCCTGAGGGTCGGCGCTGCCCGCCTCGGCCAGCATGGTCTCTTCCTCATCGTGGGTCGGGTTTGTCTTGGCCGGGGTCTTGGGCGGTTCGGCGGCCGCGGCCGGTGCTTGATGCGCTGCGCCGGCCTCACACCGGATTTGCCAGTTCACACCAAGCGCGTCCTTCAGCGCTTCCCGGATGACATCCGCGTTGCGCTGTTCGCTCAGGCGTTTCGCGAGCGGCGCCGATTCATGGCTGAGGACCAGGGTGCCGCTATCGACGGCGCGCACCACCGCGCCCGCAAGCATCACTTCGGTGGTGCGGCTGCGTTCGCGGACCTTCTCCCGCACCGTCGTCCACATACTTCGTACCGCGGCGGCGTTGGGTTCAGCGGCGGCGTTGGGTTCAGCGACCGCTTCGGCTTCCCCCGGTGATGCCGCCGGAGCCTCCGCCACCTGCACCGCCGGAGCCTCCGCTACCTGCGCGGCTGGTGGCCGCACCGGAGGCGGAGGAGACGTGGCCCGTTCGGGTTCAACGACTTTCGGGTTCGGCGGTGGCGCTGCAAGTTGCTCCTGCGGCCTGGGCGCTGGATCTGATTCGGATCCGCCGACGGCCTTAGCCCTGCGTCGGTACTGCTTCGGCGGAGCGGCGACAGCTGAGGTTTCTGCGATGTTCTCACTGACCGGGATCGACATGTCCAGCCGTGTCTCGATGCGCTCCACCCGCTGTAGTAGCGCCGCTTCAGTGTCGCTTGCCGAGGGCAGCAGCAGCCTGGCGCACACAACCTCCAGCAGCAGCCGTGGAGCGGTCGCTCCTCGCATCTCACCCAGTCCGGCATGAACCACCTCGGCGTAGCGGGTCAAGGTGGCCGTCCCGTGGCGGGCCGCCTGGTCACGCATCCGGTCCAGCACATCCAGCGGCCCGTCGACCACGCCCCGGGCGACCGCGTCGGGCACCACCTGGAGCAGGACCAGGTCACGGAACCGCTCGAGTAGATCGGTGGCAAAACGACGTGGGTCGTGGCCGGCGTCGATCACGCCCTCCACCGCACCGAACAACGCGGCAGCGTCCCCAGCGGCCAGCGCATCGACAGCGTCGTCGATTAGGGCCACGTCAGTGGCGCCCAGCAGGGCAAGCGCGCGCTGGTAGGCAACGTGATTTCCGTCCGCACCGGCCAGTAACTGATCCAGCACGCTCAAGGTGTCCCGGGGTGAGCCGCCGCCAGCCCGGATGACCAGCGGGAACACTGCGTCGTCGACATCGACTTCCTCCGCCGCGATGATCTTCTCGATCAAGGTGCGCATCGTGCGAGGCGCCAGCAGCCGAAACGGATAGTGGTGAGTACGCGACCGAATGGTCGGCAGCACCTTCTCTGCCTCGGTGGTGGCGAACACGAAGATCAGGTGCTCGGGCGGCTCCTCGACGATCTTCAGTAGCGCGTTGAAACCCGCCGTGCTGACCATGTGGGCCTCGTCGACGATGAAGATGCGGTACCGCGACTGGGCAGGCGCGTAGAACGCCCGGTCGCGTAGTTCGCGAGTGTCGTCCACGCCGCCATGGCTGGCTGCGTCAAGCTCGACCACATCGACGTTGCCGGGCCCGTTCGGCGCCAGCGCCACGCAAGAATCACAGGTCCCGCAAGGTGTCGCCGTGGGGCCCTGCTCGCAGTTCAGCGAGCGCGCCATGATGCGCGCCGACGAAGTCTTTCCGCAGCCGCGCGGACCGGAGAACAGGTACGCGTGGTTGATACGACCGGAGTTCAGCGCTGTCGAGAGCGGCTCGGTGACGTGTTCCTGGCCTACGACCTCCGCGAACATCGCCGGTCGGTACTTGCGATAGAGAGCCACGCAAGCAGGCTACCCAGTCGGTCAGACGACACCGACGTGCCGGCGGACCAGTAGAAGGACCGCCATCAGATGCAGCCCGACCACCTACTCGTGAGTCGGCAGGGACAGCAGCGACTCAGTGGCCGACAAAAGCGCGCACGTTGCGAGTCCGTCTATGGCCGGACGCAGGTCGGCCATCGCGGGGAACGTTGGAGCGATCCGGATGTTCTTGTCCTCGGGATCAGTTCGATACGGGAATGATGCTCCGGCCTCGGTCACAGCCACACCTGCGTCCTTAGCCAGCGCCACCGTCCGCTTAGCGGTCCCGGGCAGGACGTCCAAGCTGACGAAGTAGCCGCCCTTGGGTTCGGTCCAGGATGCGATCTTGGCGTCATCGAGGCGGTCCTCGAGGATCTCCAGCACTAGCGCGAACTTCGGGGCCAACAGGTCTTGGTGGCGCTGCATGTGCAGGCGCACCCCGTCCGCGTCGCCGAAAAACCGCAAGTGACGGAGCTGGTTGATTTTGTCAGGGCCGATCGACTTCTTGGAGGCGTACTGCAGGTACCAGGCGATGTTGCCCAGCGATCCGCCGAGAAAGCCGACCCCCGCCCCAGCGAAGGTGATCTTCGATGTCGAGGCGAAGACGATCGGCCGGTTCGGATGATTGGCCGCCGCGGCCAGACCCAAGACATCGACCTGCCGGACGAAATCGTGGGTAAGCGTATGCACGGCGTATGCGTTGTCCCACATGAGCCGGAAATCGTTGGCTGCCGTTTCCATTTGTACCAACCGCCGGACCACTTCCCAGGAATAGGTAGTGCCGGTCGGATTCGAGTACACCGGAACGCACCACATGCCCTTGATCGCCGGATCGACCGCAACGAGTTCCTCGATCAGATCGACGTCCGGGCCGTCCTCGCACATCGGGATGGTGATCATCTCGATGCCCAGGATCTCGGTGAGTGCGAAGTGGCGGTCGTAGCCCGGCGAGGGGCATAGGAACTTGATGCCCGCGCCGCCCTGAATGTCCTGAATCCAGGGCCGCGGTGAGTCGACACCGCCGTGCAGCATTGAGTACACGAGGACGTCATGCATCAACTCAAGGCTGGCATTGTTGCCCGCGATCAGATTGGGCACCGGAATGCCCAGCAGTTCGCCGACGATCGCCCGCAGCTCAGGTAGGCCGTGCAGACCGCCGTAGTTGCGAGTGTCGGTGCCCGCCCCGTCACGGAAAGCGTCGTGTCCAGTTCCGGGCAGCCCAAGCAACTTCGTGGACAAGTCGAGTTGAGCGGCCGACGGCTTCCCCCGCGTTAGGTCCAGATGAAGCGCCTTGGCCTTCAGATCGGCATAGTTGCGCTTCTGAGTTTCGTATTGTGCCAGCAGTTCGTCCCTACCCAGCGACTGAAACGACACCGCGCGCCTTTCACCGTCGTGCATGAATCTCTCAAGACGTCAGGGGACCCCGCGCACCCGCCAGAGCCCATTGACCCTTGCTGCCTTCCGGCCCTGGGGGAGTTCACAGGATAGACGCCGCGCGGGGTCCAACGAGATTGTAGTACGCGCCCGCAATGGCCTGCCGCCGCGCGACCACGACGCGGATTTCCGGGGCCACCGGAGGGGTCGGCTACCATGGCCGACGGAGGATTCGCCTAGTGGCCTATGGCGCTCGCCTGGAACGCGGGTTGGGTTAATAGCCCTCAGGGGTTCAAATCCCCTATCCTCCGCACTCTGTCCGGGGTGCGGCTTCCTGCCCGACGGCATGGTCGCACCCCGGGCCACTAGCTCGAGGAGGAGTATGGGGCGCGCGCCCGCGCTGATCGGCCTTGCGTGTGCCCCAGTCACCGAATCGTCACAGGACACCGGAACTACCGAGGGGGATCCCTTTGGGGCCGCCACGGCGTTGCAGTCTAGGGCTGGGATGAGGGCAAAACATCGCCAGCCGTCAGCCCAGCCACCATTGATAACTATGGGCCCGATTCGGTCGATTCGCCGCCCGCTGATCGTGCTGACAGCGGCCTTGGCTCTGCTTGCCCCGATGGTCTTCGTAACGCCGGCAGCTGCCATGCCAGATGATATGGGCGCAGGGGCGAGACTGGCGGAACCTGCGGTGGTGCGCATCGACACTGAGGTCGACTACCAGGGCATCATCGGACTGGGGACTGGCGTTGTGTTGGATCCAGGCGGTCAGATCCTGACCAACTTCCACGTCATTCAGGGCGCTGATCGCGTCACCGGGACACTCGGGGGCAGGTCCTACCCAGCAGTCCTGGTGGGCTACGACCGCGGCCGCGACATTGCCGTCATGCAGTTGCTCGGCGCCGGCGGGCTACCGGCAGCCATCATCGGTGACTCGAACCTGCTGGTTCCGGGCCAACCCGTCGTGTCGCTCGGGAATTCGATGGGCAGCAATGCTCCCTTGACTTGGGAGATCGGCACGATGACCGGCTTTGGGCGCACGGTCAACGCTGAGGACACGCTGACCGGCAGCACCGACGAGCTGGCCGGCCTCATCGAATTCGCTGCGCCTGTCCGCGCCGGAGACTCTGGCGGTCCCCTGGTCAATGAGGCCGGGCAGGTCGTCGGGATCACAACGGCCGCATCGGTGAACTTTCGGATGGGCCCCGGAGGCAAGGGCTTTGCGATCCCGATCAATGATGCAATGGCGGTGGCCAACCAGATCCGAGCCGGAATCCCCTCCGACACGGTCCACATCGGCCCGCCGGTCCTACTCGGCGTCGGCATACGTACCACTCCGCGGGACCAGCCTGGCGTGTTCATCCAGGAAGTGCTGCGCGGTGGGCCCGCCGAACAGGCGGGATTGCTGGACGGCGACATCCTCATCACCCTCGACGGCGTCTTGCTGAACTCTTCGAACACCCTGACGGCGGTGCTTGATAGGCACTACCCGGGCGATGTGGTCGATCTGAGCTGGATCGACAGAGCCGGACAGACGCGTACGGGTAAGGCGGAACTGACGCCGGACTTCAACTGAGGCAAAGCCGTCCGCCGCGGCGTCGTACCTACCCGTTAGAAGTCTTCGAATGCCCGCAGGTTCTTCGCGATGACCTCGATCACCTGCTGCGGCTGCTTCTCCAGGTAGAAATGACCACCGGGGAAGGTGTGCACGTCGATGCCTCCGATGGTGTGCTCATGCCACGCGCGTGCGTCCGCCAAGCTGGTTTTCGGGTCGTCGGTCGCCGCCATCACGATGATGGGTGCGCGGATGCCAACCTCGGTCCCGCGGTGGTAGGTCTGCAGCGCCCGGTAGTCGTTGCCGAAGGCAGGCAGGAAGGCCGCCAGCACGTCGGGGCTGTTCAGCACCCTTGGGTCAGTTCCGCCGAGCTCACGCATCAAGGCCATGAGTCCTTCGTCTCCTATGGGTCCCTTGTCTCCCCACTGGTCGCCGTACCGGCTGGGCGCCCGGGCCCCTGAGGCGAACACCAGGGCAGGCCCGCGGTCGCCCGACGCCTCCAAGCGTCGGGCGACCTCGAATGCCAAAACCGCACCCATGCTGTGACCGAAGAGCGCGACCGGCACTTCAGCCAGCGGCTCTAGCGCTGCGAACGCCTCGTCGGCCATGTCGTCGATGTTGTCCACGAAGGGCTCGCGGTAGCGGTCCTGACGACCCGGATACTGCACGGCGCACACATCGAATTCGGGGGTTAGGGCTTTCGACAGCGGGAAGAAGTAGCTGGCCGAACCACCGGCGTGCGGGAAGCACACCAGCCGCATGTGAGCGGTGGGGGACGGCTGGAAGTTGCGGATCCAGCGGCTGGGCACGGAAGACGTCGTCATGGCTGAGGACTATCAAAAAATGACTGAGGACTATCGAAGATCCGCAGCACATTGGCCTGCAGGCTGGCACCTGGCGACCCTTCCACAGTGACGTCTTTGAGGATCTCGGCGGTGTCCCCGGTGACGGTGAACTGGCCCGGCTGGGGCTGATGCCCTCCCGTGATCTCGTACTCCACGGTAAAAGGCGTCTCCGGAAAAGGATGCAGACCAACGTATTTCGGGTCGATCGTGTAGGTGTATAGGCATGCGCCCGCGGGATCGCATTCCTGCGCCGTGACGACGACACCGACCAGGAACTCCTTGACGGTGGGGACCGACGGCGGGGGGGGCTTGGGCGGTGCGCGACGTGGCGCCTGCGCCTGCT
>DAOUYK010000209.1 GCA_030666145.1 Mycolicibacterium sp.
CCGGCCCCACCCAAACCGCCCGGTTCGTTAAGGCATTCCAAGATGCCATTACAACAACGAAATTCCAGTTAGATCCCGTAACTTCCACGTCCCTACCGAATCCCTACGGCCAACAACAGCCCGGCATAGGTGCCACCTGCAACTGGTGTGGCAACCCAGCCGATGGTCCACCGAACTACGCCAGCGACCAATGGCAGCAATTCCTCAGCGGACAGACCCTCAAGTACTCCCTGTCCCTGGCGGTCTACGAAACCATCAAGGCGGCACAGGAACAGGCACAACGATTCCCCAACGACCCCGGCAAGGTCATGGCCGCCCGGAACCTGCTCTACCACCTCGGTAACGCCCAGCAATGGGAATTTGGGATTCTGACGCAAGAAGAATCCGGGTGGGCGTCGCCGCCCCCTGATCTACGCCCTGGTCAGCCGTGGTTCCTACCGAACACACCCGTCCCGTACAACCCCACGCAAAATGGGCTGCTTCAGGGCTACTGGAACGACTTGGCCGGTTCCCCCACTGGGAACGTAGATGCGTGGAGGACAGGTGCGGTAGGTGGCGTCAACACTGGAACTCCGTTGGCCCCAAATCCATCGGCCCTAGGTTTCGCGGCGTCGACGTCCGTGCTTGGCGATGTGGGGATCAGTTTACTCGGTTTGGCGCTCGCTCCGCTACCGAAGCTTTCCTTCAACTGGGGAGTGACTCAGGAAGCTATTATCCAAACCCTGCTCGAGGGTGCACAATCGCAGTGGTTTTACAATTCGAACCTGGACCCTCGCGTTCCCTTCAGCTGGTCGGGCCTTATCAAAACCGGGAATCCCGAGGTGACCGGCGTCCCTATCGGCGACACCTTCGCACCGAGCCCAGAAGGCTTAGCCAGACAGAACTTTCTACCGCAGCTGGTATGGAACACCCTTCCCGTCGATTATCTGTCCTACGACGGTAGCGACGTTCTGGTCGAACAATTAGGGGCGTTTGTGATGGACCAGTACGAGAAAGAGTTCTATACCGCAAACCAGTTGATGTTGAACGAGGTGGTGTTTTTAAAGGGTGATGATCGCGTCTTCGGGCTTCCGGCAGGCGATCTCTATCCGCTCTTCAAGGCGTTGGGCCCGGTGTTGACTAGTGGGCCAAACCCGGTCAATCCAACTAATGCAGTCATGGTCGAGGCGACAGCACTGTCGGAACAAGTGATTGACGCTCTAAACGGTTTTGACGCCTTCATATCTGGCTGCCCGGAATGCACGATCACGGACACCCCCGGGCTGACGCCATCAATCCAAAATTTCTACAGCGACTTTCTGAACCCCTGGACGAGCACCAGGCGTTAGCTTGAGCTTGCCGACGGATCGGTCACTTCGCCTTCGGCACGGGCAGCTTCGTACCTTGGCGCGTCAGCCCGTCAATGTTCGGCGTCCGCGCACCGCGCGGCCGCAAGTGGCACCTTCGTACTCTTGCTCTTGCTCGCCCAGTGTTTAGCTTCGGTTTGTCGCGCTGTTTGGCGGCTCTTCCGGATTCAAAATGCAAAATCCCGACCGCGGGTGGGGCAACGCCCTGAAAGCACCGAGGGCACTAGGAATGCTAGTCCCTCGCCATTGCGAGTACTGTTTTTAATCCATTCTCGTGGCGTATCTTGTGTATTTCTCGATGAATGCCGGAGGGCCCCGGGGAGCAGCGTTGGACACTCCCTCGGGCCCCTCGGCGGCGCCATAGCCCTTCATGCAGGACTCGCGGCGGTTGTTCGTGACCACCGCTCGGCAGCCCATCAGGCGGGCCCGCGCAAGTCGGGATTGGTCAGCTCAAAGTATGTTGAGGCATTTTGCACAGCGATCTAAGGGATTTCACGGCCTCCCCAGGTGACCCGGCGCGCATACACCTGGCTGATGCTATCGCCAGTGTCGAACGCGCACTGGAGAAAACCTGGCCCTCCGCCGCGAACTAGAACGCCGAGGGCGAGTCAATCCGTCCAGCGCTTACTAACGCAGCCGCCCAATCCGCGGGATCAATCGGGTCGAACCAGGCGTGCCACAGGCGTGCCTTTGACCGGCACATAGTGAGCCGTGTCGGTGCGGTTTATTTGGGCTCCTGTGACCGATTAACGTCCAGCACAACCACATCGTTCTCCTCCAGACTGGCCGCGACGACGGTGCCGTCGCGTTCGGCCACGCTGGTCACGAAATGGTACGAGCCGTCATGGGTGCGCAGGTCGTAAACGAGGTCACCGTCGAGGTCGAAGGCCATCAGGCGGCCAGCTCGGCTCTACTGAGCTTCGCTCTCGTATTGACGTATCACCTGGCGGATTGGTTCTGCCGCCACTTTGTAGATGTCGATTACTCTGGAAATGCCCAATCCACAAGCTTATACAAAGATGTCTTGCCCTCAATGCCCTTAAGCTCAAACTCACCGGCTAAATCTGCGGGTGTGTCATCATGAAGATTCGCACGAAATTCCTTAGACACAAAGACACTGCCCGGCTCACAAGCTGTTTCGACACGGGCAGCTAAGTTCACTGCAGGACCAATGGCTGTGTAGTCTACTCGCTGCGGGGAGCCAAAGTTTCCGACAACCGCCTTGCCTTGATGCATGCCAATGCGCATGGACACAGGATTAAGGCCTTTGGCTTCCCATTTTTGATTTACCAGTACCATACCTCGCTGCATGGCAATGGCGCACTGGGCCGCATTCTCAACTTGTTCTTGTTCGCTCATTTCTACCGGAGCGCCAAAAATGACCATAATGGCATCACCGATGAATTTATCGATGGTGCCTTTGTTGGCAAAAATCGTTTCATTCATGATCGTCAGGTAGTCATTAAGAAATTCTGCTACAACCTCGGCACCCTGCTCCTCACTCATTTTGGTAAAGCCAGAAAGGTCACTGAAGAGAACTGTAATTTGTTGGCTGTGAGGTTTGGTGTCCATCGATATCTTGCCTTCGAAGATATCGTTGATGAGGTCGGGTGGTAGGTACCGGACAAGAACCTGTTCTTTGATCTGAGTATTAAGTTTTTCGAGCTCAACGTTCTGTTCTGAAATTTCACGCCTTTTATCCGCTACAGAATTGGCTAGCACGTAGTTCATCTGAAAACTGAATGCTAACTGAGTTATGCCGAGCAGATACATTATCCAAATGATGAGTAAAGCACTATCCGAGCCAGAAAAGTCGCTCTCTACGAATTGCGAGAAGAAAAATAGGGAAAACAAAAATGACGCTACAGGAGCAGCGCCACCCTTTATGCCTTGGAGGCTCATACCGCTAGACAACTGAGTAGCGATGCTGAGAACTATTAATGTATGGTTAAAATCGGAGACGACACAGATATATCCTAGAAATATGCCGTCAAACATAAAGCCATAAGAGTATGTTTTAGGTGGATTCTTCGCGCGACATGAGAAGTAAGTTGAAATCGTCGGCGCCAAAAGAAGAGAAAGGCAATATAGACTGATTTCTACGACAGACCGTTTTTCCACGATGAGAAAGGCTAAACCAATTGCAAGGATGATAAGATAGTTGAACAGTCTGAGCTTGCATAAAGCCTGAAGCCTGTAACGCGAGAATTTTGGGTAATGGGCCGGCCTTTTCGCCCATCGCTCTATAGCTCGATAAGGAATCATAATTCTTACAAGTCTCCCCTTTCTCAATCCCACGTCAAAAAGCTCGAGCCGACTTGGTGTACTAATGCCCCGGCGCCGAGGATGGTGACAGCGACACACCCATGCCGGTCACCTCATCACACCTTTGCCGCCCATAGCGCCACCGTACTGGCGGGTGCCCGTGGTTCGACAGTTCCAGCCTGTCCGGGGTCGCTCGCCACAGGGACCTTCGGAATGGGTGCTAATGGTGTCGCAAACCGCGGCCATTAGCGACCCGGCCGGTGGGGCTGTCCCCTGTGCAGACCTCTTTAATGGAGGGGCTGGCGGTAGCGGTGGGGGTGCCGGTGGCTAGTAGTCGGGCTGCGATGATGGCGACGATGGCGGTTCGTAGGGTGGGGCTCATTCTGCGCTCTTTCCCTGGTTTTGAGAGCGTCTTTCAGTCAAGGATATTTCCACCCATAGCGCTAGGCGGTGACCAGGGAACCCCGGGTCGGGCACAGCGTTCAGCGGCCTCTAGGGATGAATTATCTGGATCCAGAACCGCCCGAGGTCATCTCTGCGATCCACGCACGCTGCAGCGCAGACGCGACGCCGTCGGGCCAGTGCGCAGCCAGGACGCCGGAGAGTTGGGCCAGGATCGCCTGTTCGTCGGGGTGGGCAGCGACACAGACCCGTGTCGCCAGGGCGGCAACGCTAGTTCCCAGCACTTGGTTGCATAGGCAAGTCCGATAAGCTGCGCTAATGACTCTGCACGCTCCGGAGCGCCGCCAGGTGACTGAGGATCTGCGCGAGCAGGTGCTCAGCGCCGCCCGGCGATCGCGCGCCGCCGCTCGCGGGTTGGCGACGCTGAGCACGGAGGTCAAAGACCGGGCGCTGGCGACTGCGGCCGACCACGTGTT
This sequence comes from Mycolicibacterium sp., assembly GCA_030666145.1. Taxonomy (GTDB): domain Bacteria; phylum Actinomycetota; class Actinomycetes; order Mycobacteriales; family Mycobacteriaceae; genus Mycobacterium. The sequence continues at coordinate 4,490 of DAOUYK010000209.1, forward strand.
AATGAACACCCGCGCGATCATGGATGCCAACAAGGCCGATCTTGACGTCGCCCGAGCCGCGGGAACCTCGCTTGCGATGCTCGACCGCCTAGCACTGGACCCGGGCCGCATTGAGGGCATTGCCGACGGGTTGCGGCAAGTAGCCGCTCTACCGGACCCGATCGGTGAGGTACTGCGGGGCCGCACGCTGCCCAACGGGCTGCAGCTACGTCAGCAGCGTGTTCCACTCGGCGTGATCGGAATCGTCTACGAGGGGCGCCCCAACGTGACCGTCGACGCGTTCGGATTGACGCTGAAGTCGGGCAATTCCGTACTGCTGCGCGGTAGTTCATCGGCGGCGAACTCTAACGCCGCACTGGTCACCGCGCTTCGCGAGGCGCTGGAAGCCGAGAACCTCGACAGCGACGCCGTGCAGCTACTGCCCAGCGCGAATCGAGACAGTGTCACGCATCTGATTCAGGCCCGCGGCCTGGTCGATGTCGTGATCCCGCGAGGCGGAGCCGGGCTGATCGATGCTGTCGTGCGCGACGCTCAGGTGCCGACCATCGAGACCGGTGTCGGCAATTGTCATGTCTACGTGCATGAGTCGGCAGACCTTGAGATGGCCGAGCGCATCCTGCTCAACGCCAAGACGCGCAGGCCCAGCGTGTGCAACGCCGCGGAGTCACTGTTGATCGACGCGGCTGTCGCCGATTTCGCGGTGCCCAGGCTGGTCGGCGCGCTGCAGGACGCGGGTGTCACGGTGCACGCCAATCCGACCGAGGATGAGTTGCGCGCGGAGTTCCTCTCGATGGACATCGCGCTGGCGATCGTTGATGATCTCGACGCCGCGATCGCGCACATCAACGAGTACGGTAGCGGCCACACTGAGGCGATTGTTGCGACGAACCTTACTGCTGCACAACGGTTTGTCGAACAAGTGGATGCCGCAGCGGTGATGGTGAACGCGTCCAGCGCGTTCACCGACGGAGAGCAGTTCGGTTTCGGCGCAGAGATCGGAATCTCCACCCAGAAGCTGCACGCCAGAGGTCCAATGGGCCTGCCAGAATTGACATCGACCAAGTGGATCGTGTGGGGCTCGCCCGTTACTGGCCACATCCGACCGGCTTGAGTCAGGAGACCTGATGAGCGTCCCCGCACGCCCGGTGCCGACGTTCGCCGACATCCCCGACGTCGCGCGACGGCTGGCCGAGACCGGCTACCTGCCAGACATCGGCACCGCCACGGCAGTGTTCCTCGCCGATCGGCTGGGCAAGCCGCTGCTGGTGGAAGGTCCCGCCGGCGTCGGCAAGACCGAACTGGCCCGCGCGGTGGCCCAGTGCACCGACGCGGAACTGGTGCGATTGCAGTGCTACGAGGGGGTGGATGAGGCCCGCGCGCTGTATGAGTGGAACCACGCCAAGCAGATCCTGCGCATCCAGTCCGCGACCGGCGCCGACCATGACTGGGAGCACACCAAGGATGACGTGTTCAGCGAGGAGTTCCTGCTCACCCGGCCGCTGCTG
>DAOUYK010000147.1 GCA_030666145.1 Mycolicibacterium sp.
ACGACAAGCGGGCAATTCTGGCCGGCGGCTGCTTCTGGGGAATGCAGGACCTGATCCGCAAGCAACCTGGCGTGGTTTCCACTCGAGTCGGATACACGGGCGGACGCAACGACCACCCGACCTACCGCAATCACCCAGGACACGCGGAGGCAATTGAGATCGTCTACGATCCGGTGCTCACCAACTTCCGAACCTTGCTGGAGCTCTTCTTTCAAATTCACGATCCGACCACCAAGGACCGCCAGGGCAACGACGTCGGATCGAGCTACCGCTCTGAGATCTTCTACGTAGGAGACCAGCAGCACGATATCGCGTTGGACACCATCGCTGACGTCGACGCCTCCGGGCTGTGGCCAGGCAAGGTTGTCACCGCCGTCAGCCCGGCCGAAGAGTTCTGGGATGCCGAGGCCGAACATCAGGATTACCTGGAGCGCTATCCAGGCGGCTATACCTGCCACTTCCCACGTCCGGGCTGGAAACTGCCCAGGCGCGCCGAAGTCTGAGTCGCTCGAGGCGGCCTAACTTCCAGGGCGGCGATACACCACGACTCGGCCGCCGTCCTTCGGGGTGTAGGCCACTCCCCGGGAATGCGCCTTTTCCCCCGGAGCGGTGTTTGTTTTGATCACGAAGTGCCGCAACACTGTTCGCAGAACGACATCCATTTCGACGTTGGCGAACGCAGAGCCGACGCAGCGCCGGGTACCGCCGCCGAACGGGATGTGAGCGAAGGTATTCGGTCTACTGCCAATGAAGCGCTGGGGGTCGAACTTATCGGGGTCGGGAAACTCCTCCATCCGGTGGTGCACCCGCGAGATCCCGACGACGATCGAAGACCCCTGTGGGATAACCCATTCTCCGAGCTCAAAGGTGGGGGCGTAGACGTGCCTGCCAGCGAAGTCGATCACGGTGCGTGACCGCTGGATCTCCAGGATCGTGGCCTGCCGGTAGCTGTTTTGGTAGGTGTCGGCCTCCGCCGCCAGCTTTGCCAGCACCTCGGGATGGCGGCTGATGCGCTCAAATGCCCACCCGAGGGTGGCGCCGGTTGTTTCGTGACCGGCGGCCAACAACGTGAGCAGCTCGTCGCCGATGTCCTGTCGCGACATCGGCGAGCCGTCCTCGTAGGTGCTGCGCAACAGCAGCGCGAGAATGTCGTCCCGGTTCTCCAGGTTCGGATCGGCTTGCACCGCGTCGATGAGCCGACCGATGACCTCGTCGTATCGGCGCCGATAGGCCGCCAACCGTCCCCAGGGACTGAACCGTCCATACGTGCGCGAGGGGGTCGGCAGCACGGCCAGTCGCGATCCGAGGGTGACCCACGGCGGGATGATCTGCCGCAACTCGTCCAGGTGGGCGCCGTCGGCACCGAACACCGCCCGCAGGATGGCGTTCAACGTGATGCGCATCATCGGCCCAAGGGTCTCGAACGTCCGTCCCTCGGGCCAGTCCGCGGTCTCACGCAGGGTCTCCTGTTCGAAAATCGTTTCGTAGTTCTTGATGCTCTTCCCGTGGAAGGGCGGGCTGAGCAGCTTTCGCCGGCGAAGATGGTCGTTGCCGTCGAGGGCGAATACCGACCCCGAGCCCAGCACCCGCGAGAGGTTGGGCTGGATGTTGCCGAGGTCGTCGGTGTTGGCCGTGAACAATTGTTTGGCCAGCGCAGGATTGGTGATGATCACCGTTCTCCCGTAGATGGGCAACGTGAGCGTGAAGGCGTCGCCGCAGGAGCGAGCGATCCGGGCGACGGTCCACTTCCGCCATACTGCGAAACCGAGACCCTGCACGAACGCCGGGATACGCGGAGCGGGCGGCAGTCGCACTGGCAGCGGCGGCGCGACCGCTTGCGTCGATGTGGCCGGGGCGGACGAACGCGCCGTGACGATCGTTGCTTCGCTCATCGGGCTCTCCCGCCCAATCTGTTGGTACTACTGTGTACCGCGACCATATTCGGTATGGTACCGCTCAGTACCAGGACTGCGCAAGGGTGTACCGAGAAGGGAAGGCGGTAGTTCTGACATGACGGCTCCCGTGCTCGTACCTGTGGCAGAGCGCCTGCTCGACGGCTTGTCCTGCTCGATCGTTGAACGCGGGTACCGGGAAACCACCGTCTCCGACATCGTGCGCCACGCCCGTACATCCAAGCGCACGTTCTATGAACAATTCGCCGGCAAGGAAGAGTGCCTGCTCGAGCTGCTTCGCCGGAACAACGCCGACCTGATCGCCGGAATTCAAGCGGCAGTGGACGGTGAGGCTGATTGGCAGCTACAGATCCGTCAGGCTGTCGGAGCCTACGTCCATCACATCGAAGCACGCCCTGCGATCACGCTGAGCTGGATCCGCGAAGCTCCCGCGCTAGGTGCGGTGGCACGTCCGCTGCATCGACTGGCCATGGACCACCTCACCGACATGCTGCTCACCCTCACTCAAAGTCCCGGATTCCGCCGAGCGGAGCTGGCGCCGATCACCCCCCCGATGGCACTGATCCTGCTCGGCGGACTGCGCGAACTCACCGCGCTCCTCGTCGAGGACGGGGGCGACGTACGCGCCATCGTGGAACCAGCCCTCGCTGCTGCGACGGCCATCCTCGGCCCCCGGTAAAGATCAGCCCAGCATCAGACGCGCCGCCTTCTCCAACATCTGGGCAATCCCCTGGTATGACGCATAGCCCATGCCCGCGCGTACCAAGGCACCTGAGTAGAGCATCTCGAGTGCGTCGACGACATCGGGATCGGTGTCGGGGCCCAGCGCCGCGGCGAGCCGGTCGCGGATATCGCGCCTGATGCGCAGCCGAAGCACCTCGACGTCGGGATCCCTGCCGAGTAACGCGCTGGTCACCGCTCCGGCGAACTCCGGATCGTCAGCGACCAGAGATGAGATGTGGCCGAGTACCTCGATCGCCTTCACGGCTGGATCACTGGTCTCATGGGTGGCACCGGGTGAACCTGCAAGTCGGCGCCAGAACACTTCTGCGACCAGATGCTCTTTGGACGAGAAGTACGTGTAAGCGGTGGCGGCTCCTACGCCCGCCTCGGCGGCCGCTCGCCGCACTGTCAATCCAGCGAAGCCCCCGCGCCTGAGCAGTTCCACCGCAGCCCGGCCCAACCGGTCTACCGTGTCAGCTTGTCTGGCTGTCAGTCGGCGGCGAGTCGACTCCAGGGCCGTATCGGACACATGTCTGGACGCTACTACAACCAACAAGTGCCGACAACGGTAAATTGGACCGCGATGAACCACGCCGACCCTGCGCTGCCAGCGGCCACCTCCGACCTTTTCGACCTCGCCGACAGGGTCACCGGATTCATGCCCGCCGATGAGGGCCACACTCTCTACATCACCGCCCTGGCCTATCTCGGAGGTGGCATCGGCGTTGAGATCGGCACGTACTGCGGCAAGTCCACCCTGCTCCTCGGCGCTGCCGCCAGGCAGACCGGTGGACTCGTCTACACCGTTGACCACCACCACGGGTCAGAGGAGCACCAGTCTGGCTGGGAGTACCACGACACGACAATGGTCGATTCAGTTACCGGCATGTTCGACACCCTGCCAACATTGAGGCACACGCTGGACGCCGCCGAGCTCGATGAGCACGTCGTGGCCATCATCGGACGCTCACCCGTGGTAGCTCGAGGCTGGCGAACACCGTTGCGCCTCTTGTTCATCGACGGTGGACACACAGAGGAGGCTGCCAACCACGACTTCGACGGCTGGGCTCCTTGGGTCGGCGTCGGTGGCGCGTTGCTAATCCACGACGTCTTCCCCGATCCGGGAGACGGCGGCCAAGCGCCGTTTCACATCTACCGCCGCGCCCTGGATACCGGTGATTTCCGCGATGTCCGGGCCACCGGTTCGATGCGGGTGCTTGAGCGGGTGTCCGGACAGCCGGGCACGCTCAGTGGAGCTAGCGCTCGCTGACCACGCACTCACAATCGTATTCGCCTTCAAGGCCTCTCGGCAGCTCCACTCCACGGAAGATGCCGCTCCCGGGCGTGGTCGAGGATAGGGCGTCGGCCGCGAGAATGACCGCTGCGCCCGTCCAGGTGGTGCGCTCCACCGGCCAGCGCTTACCGTCGGAGTACACCAGTCCGGTCCAGTAGGAACCATCGTCCTCCCGAAGATGTTGCATCGCCGCGAACTGTTCATGTGCCCGCGCCACATCACCGATGGCCTCCAACGCCATAACGAGCTCGCATGTTTCGGCACCGGTGACCCAAGGTCTGTCATCAACGCAGCGGATGCCAAGACCAGGCACGACGAAGTCGTGCCAGCGCTCGTCTATCCGGGCTCGTGCACTCCACCCGCGCAACGCCCCCCCGAGCACCGGGTAATACCACTCCATCGACCACCGGTCCTTGGCGGCGAAAGCCTCCCGATGATGAGCGATCGTATGCCCCAGTCTGCCGACTGCGACCTCCCATTCGGGCTGCGCAGCATCGATGTAGTCAGCCAGCGCCAAGGCGCAACGAATGCTGTGGTGAATGCTCGCACAACCCGTCAGCAACGCTTCCTCAGCTATGCCGGACGGACTTCTGGCCCAAGCTATTTCGCCAGTTCCGAACTGGAGCTCTAGAACGAAGTTGATAGCCTTGGCCACTACCGGCCACATGCGCTCGGCGAATCGCCGGTCGTCGGTGATGAGAACATGGTGCCAGACCCCGGTGGCTATGTAGGCGCAGAAGTTGCTGTCGCTGTTGGGATCTTCGACGACGCCGTCACGCAGCTGGATCGGCCAGGTGCCATCTTTCCGTTGCATTCTGCGCGACCATTCGAAGGCCGCGCGGGCCGGTGTGAACAACCCCGCCGCGGTCAACGCCATCGCGTTCTCGATATGGTCCCATGGGTCTGTGTGGCCACCCACCGACCACGGGATGGCTCCCGTCGATTCCTGGGTCGCCGCGATCGATTCGGCAGTCTTTCTGCACTGTGCCGAGGTTAAACCCCCAGGCACACAGGGGATATCAGACATCGACCGCGCCCGGCTTGCGGAAGTAGAGCGCGACGCTCTTTCCGATAAGCGGGTTCAGGGTCGACTCGGCGGTCCGGGTGATCCACGGTTGACTCATCATGTCCCACACCAGCATTTTGTGGTAAGCAGAAACTGCCGGATGCGTGACCTTCTGCGTGCCAACAAGACATTTGAGCCACCAATACGGAGCGTGCAGCGCATGCGCATGATGGGTGTGCGTCAACCGAAGGCCATGGGCGAGGATTTTGTCGCGTAGCGCGTCTGCACGATAGATACGAATATGCCCGCCCTCATTGGCGTGGTATTCATCCGACAGCGCCCAGCAGATCCGCTCCGGTAGCCAACGCGGCACCGTAATCGCTAGCACACCAACGGGTTTGAGTACTCTTACCAACTCCGATATCACCCGGTCATCCTGAGGTACATGCTCGAGAATTTCGGAGGCGATCACACAGTCGAATGTGTTGTCACCATAGGGGAGGTCGAGAGCATCGCCCTTGACTACTTCACCTTTGGCCCAAGCAGGCGCCTCGCCCTGTTTCTTCATCGCCTGCAGGATCTCGTCAACGTCGTTGAGATCCGTTGCACTCTGGTCGAATCCGACCACGTCGGCACCTCGCCGGAACGCTTCGAAGGTGTGCCTGCCTGCGCCGCAACCGACATCGATCATCTTGGTCCTGGCACCGACCCCAAGCTGGTCGAAGTCCACGGTTAGCATGTGTCGAACCGTTTACGGGCCCGTTCGTACACTGCAAGAGTCTGCGCGGCAACGGATTCCCAACTAAAGAACTCCAGTGCACGCCGCCGGCCGTTGTCACCGAGCCTTCGCAGCTTCATCGGCGAATCCAACAATTCACCCAGCACATCCGTCAACTCGTCCACATCGGCCGGCTCGACCAACCTTGCGCATTCGCCGTCGGCTCCGACTACCTCGGGCAGTGCGCCGGCCCGGCTGGCGACAATCGGGGTCCCGCTGGCCATCGCCTCCACTGCTGGCAACGAAAATCCTTCGTACAACGAAGGGATGCAAGCAACTTCAGCCGACGCAAGCAGGTCTGCCAGCTCAGAATCGCTCAGCCCGCTGGAACTGTGCACGATGTCGGAGATGCCCAACTCGGCGATGAGTTTCTCGGTTGGCCCGTTGGGCTCCAGCTTTGCGACGAGCTGCAATTCAAGGTCACGCTCGATACGTAACCTAGCAACTGCGTGCAGCAGGTGGCTGACCCCTTTGAGCGGGACGTCGGCGCTGGCGATAGCGATGATGCGGTTACGGACTCGGCTCTGGGTCGGCTGGAACAGTTCAGTGTTGACTCCCAGCGGCACGACCTGGAGCTGGTCGGCTCTGACCGCGAAATCCGCGGCGATATCGGCGGCCGACGTCGAGGAGACGGTGATCAATTCGGGGATCTGACGGGCCACCGTCTTCTGCATTTCGGCAAAGCCGTACCACCGACGCACCAGCGGTTTGCGCCACCACTTGGCGGCGGCGATATCCAACACTCGGTCCCGGGTGATCGGGTGGTGCACCGTGGCGACAACCGGCAGGCCCGACTTTGCGATCGTCAATAGCCCGGTGCCAAGGCACTGGTTGTCGTGCACCACGTCGAACTCTCCGCAGCGCCTAGCCAGCAGCCTGGCGGCGCGCAGACTGAAGGTCTTCGGTTCGGGAAAGCCGGCGGTCCAGGTGGTGAGTAGCTCCAGCAAGTCGATCCTGGTCTTGATCTCGTTAGGCTTCGGGACGCGGAACGGGTCCGGCTCGCGGTAGAGATCGAGGCTGGGGACCTTCGTCAGCCGAACGCGTGGATCGAGCCCGTCGGGGTAGGGCTGGCCGGAGAAGACTTCGACGTCGTGGCCGAGCTCCGCCAAACCGCCGCTCAAATGCCGGACATAGACCCCCTGGCCTCCGCAGTGGGTCTTACTCCGGTAGGACAGCAAGGCGATGCGCATTCTCAGCTCACTTACCCTTTGCGGCGCGCAAGCGCAGCGATCGTCCGGGAGCGGAAGGGCTCCTGAGCTGCCCAAATCGTGTGAAACAAGGAATCCAAACCTTTTTGGACATGTGTCCAGACTATAGTCTGGCGTACTAGTTGACGCAACGCCTCTGCTAGCTCTGACTACCACAGTGCTGATCGACCGTCCTTCTCCGCCCCATCTCCTCGACGGCCGCAGAGCCGCCTCGCCGGCGTTCGTCTTTCGGTTGTCGGCACGACGAAGGCGAAGGGCCGCCGGTAGCCCAGCCCGCTGAGCTGAGCTAGCCGAACTGTGTCTACAGCGACGGTGCGCACCTCACCTGAGGACGGTTCATAGCACCGCAGTCCGAGGGCGGACACGTCGTAGATCAGCACCCAGTGCCGCGGGATCCATCTGCCGATCAACATCGGCACCGGCGAGCCGGACCCAACCGCATTTACTACGTCGTCTAGCGAGTCACTGCGACCAGACCATATCCGCCACCGGTAGTGGATCCCGCGACCGCACGAGCGAAGGTTGAGCGCGCTCGCCATTCCCCTTGGCGTCATGCCCAGCGCGCGCGGCCATACCCGGTTTACCAGTGAGTGCACCCGCGCCTGCTCCTGGCAGAACCAGGCCCCGCCGGTGGCAGGATGGGAGAGACCCGACCGATATTCAGGGTCCAGCAGCGCCCCCGCGACGACGGCCACGCTGGGTCCGCACGTCGTGGCGTCGCGTTGCCGCAGCTGCAGGGGGATAGTTCTCACCTCACACCGCCGAGCAGTTCCTCCCCACGTGTGCGCAGCTCGAGCTTGCGCACCTTGCCCGTCACGGTCAACGGAAACTCGTCGATAACTTGGACGTACCGTGGGATCTTCTGGTGGGCGATCCGCCCGGCACAGAACGCCCTCAAACTCTCGGTGGTGGGGGGCGGCGCACCGTCAGCCACTCTGATCCACGCCATCAGTTCTTCGCCGTACTTCTCGTCACGCACTCCCACAACCTGTGCGTCGATGATGTCCGGGTGAGTGTAGAGGAACTCCTCGACTTCGCGCGGGTAGATGTTCTCCCCGCCCCGAATCACCATGTCCTTGATGCGGCCAGTCACGCTCAGGTAGCCGTCATCGTCCATCACCGCGACATCACCGGAGTGCATCCACCCATCGGTGTCGATGGCCTCCGCGGTCTTGTCCGGGTCCTCCCAGTACCCCGCCATCACGCTGTAACCCCGCGTGCACAGCTCACCTGGTACGCCGCGCTGAACCTGTGCGCCTGCCGCGTCGACGATCTGGATCTCCAGGTGCGGGCCGACCCGCCCTACGGTGCTCACCCGGCGATGCAACGAGTCGGTGGGCAGGGTCTGGGTGGACACCGGGGAGGTCTCGGTCATGCCGTAACAGATCGCCACCCCACCCATGTGCATGCGGTCGATGACGTTGCGCATCACGTGCTCCGGGCAGGGCGACCCCGCCATGATTCCCGTCCGCAAGCTCGACAAGTCATACTCTGCGAAGTTCGGCAGAGACAGCTCTGCGATGAACATCGTGGGCACTCCGTACAGCGACGTACACCTGTGCGCAGCAACGGCTTTCAGAGTTGATTCGGGATCGAAGCCCGCACTGGGTATCACCATTGCGGCACCATGCGAGGT
>DAOUYK010000244.1 GCA_030666145.1 Mycolicibacterium sp.
TCGGTGCGATCCCCACAGGGTGAGCAACACATGAGCCGCTTCTTTGGCGGCTCTCTGTTGAGATAGCACGGGGCGCAGCCAGGAGTGCTAGCTCTCGGTCTGCAAGGTGGTCACCTCACAAACCTGACCCTACGAGCCCAAACTAACCCTGCGGGCGGTTGAACTCTCAGAAGTACAGCGCACCGCATCAGCACGCACACAGGGGCACGGGGTACACCCCCAGGTGGCCTACGTAGACCGACCGGTATACCGCCAGCGAGGCTGGGTACGGGTTTGGGCTTCGATAAATGTCGAAGAAGTAGATATCTGGTGCATGTTTATGCAGAGCCTGTCCGACAGGTGCCCCGAAGGGCACCTGCCAGGCACGATCTCGTCAACTTGTGCGACCCGATACCCGTAGTGCGTGGAATGATGGACGGGCTGTCGCGCAACGTGCGCGTGTAGCCAACTCCCAGCCGCATTAGGAGCGCTGTTTTGGGAGCGATGGTCAGGAGGATCATGTGAACGTTGTTGTCGCGGTGCTCATCGCCCTGGTCGGCGGGTTCGTGCAGGCCCGGCGACATCGGGACCGACTGGCCGTCGATGTGCACATGGTCTGGTGGATGGTGTGGGTGGTGGGCGTCGCGTCCATCGTCGGCGCGGGATTCCATATCTTCGACGGTGCGAATGTGGCTGAAATGATCGGCTACACCCGCGGCAATGGCGGGTTCCAGTGGGAGAACGCGATGGGAGACCTCGCGATCGGCGTCATCGGAATCATGGCCTACTGGTTCCGCGGCAACTTCTGGCTGGCCACGATCGTGGTGCTCACCGTTCAATACCTCGGCGACGCTGCGGGGCACATCTATTTCTGGGTGGTCGAGAACAACACCAGGTCCGACAACATCGGCCTACCGCTGTGGACCGACATTATGCTGCCCATCGTCATGTGGATCCTCTACTTTCTTTCACGCCGCGCCAACGGAGACGCCTGCTCGAAACCCGAAGTCGCAGAAAGCCATGCCCTCTAGGTGTCGATCTTCCTCATATGGTGTGACCGGCACACCGGGATGTAGTCCGACGGGTCCACAGACCACGTCATGTGCTGATAGTTGCCGTTCCCGCACCACGCCAAACCGGTGTAGTGGTTAGCGGGGTCGCCGTATCCGGCGAACGCCCAGTCACGCGCCGGAGAATCACAGCCATCCTGTACGCACATGTGCCCGCTGGCCGGGCCGTGGATGGCCTTCACTCGGTGGTGTGCAGCCTCGTACCCAATTCGGCCTGGTGGCCACGGCTTGCCAGGGTCTCGTGTGCCGTTGGGTGCAACGGCCGCGCTATTCGAGCGCCACCGCGCATACTTTGCCGACCACCGCTGCCGCCTGGTTAATCGCGCGGGCGTGGGCGTTCAAGATGTCTTCAGCCTGCCAGCCGAGATCGGTCTCATATGTGAGGATCGCTCCGGTATAGCCGTTGATCGCTACAACGACGTCAGCCGGGGTGTTCGCCGGGATGAGCATGGAGATCCGTGCCGGAACATCATTGGACACGCCACGAAATCGGGTGGTCGCGTCGCGGACGTAAGGGTCCGACCACTGCCATCCCGGTCGGCTTACGACAGGCAACCACTCACGGTGAGCGGCGGCCCATTCCGGGCTGAGGGCCCTGTACGCGTCGCAGGCACGCTGGCGCGCCTCCTCCTCTGTGAACGCCGGGGATGCCGAGTTGCCGACCCGATTTGCGCTGATCGCAGGCTGCGAATCAGAGGTTGACTCGGAGTCGCTTCCCCGCATCGCCCAGCCCGCAACGCTGCCAATTATCGCAGCGACAATGATCGAGACCGCGACCCCAATGCCGATCATTCCCCACCGGTCTGACCGTGGCGGACGCGGCAAGACCGGCATACCGGGCACGTTCGACCAAACAGAAACGTTCGGGTATGCAATGGCCGCACGCAATTCCGCGCTGTCTTCGACGAACTCAAACTCCATTCGCGCTGCGGGGTGCTGCATCGCTGTGAGAACGTCCTCATCATTGGACTGGTCCAATGAGACCGGTTCTTCGAGTCCATATTTGGCTCTGATGCCGGCGAACGACTCCCCAGTGTAGAGGTCCAGCAGGGCGTTGCCTTGCCACGATGCCGGGGCGTCTTCGGCGTACTCCAGCACGGCCTCAGCCCCGACGAGTTCCAGTGCACCCTGGGCAAAGCCTGCATCGAAGCCGAGTGTTGTGAGGTCTTCGAGAGTGTACTCACGCTCGCGCAAGCTGCGTTCGGTTCGCTGGGGCGCAGGAGATGCCAGCGGCGTTTTCGTACGCGGCAGGGCAGCGCTGGGTGAGGGTTGGACGGGGATCAGTTCTGCGACTCCATTACGCGGGTTGATGTGGATCTTTGATGACTGGGCGACCTTGATCGCTTCGTCGTGCGGATAGGTTCCCGCGAATACGTACGAGGCATCATGTTGGCGGCCTTGCAGTTTGAACAGCACAGCGCGGTAAGACGTACCTATGCGCCCGGTGCGGGCTCGTGGGTCCGCAGAGTTCTTGATCGGTTCGATGTGCAGCCCCGACACGGTGTCGTTGGCCGCCAGCTTGGCTAGGAAGCTGTAGGTGGCCTTCTGCAGGCTGCCATCAAGCTTTTTCAATCCAGGCCCGATAATGATCTGCGGCACTACCTGTCTCCGTTCTGCAGGACCACCTTGATCGTTGCGGGGGCCACCATCGCCCATCCGCTATTGGGGTTCCGCCCCGCATACCTCACGGACGACCACTACCGCTCGGTCAATTGCATCGGCGTGAGCGGTCAAGATGTCTTTAGCCTGCCAGCCCAGATCGGCCCCATAAATGAGTATCGCTCCCGTATAGGCGTTGACCGCGTCGCGCACATCAGTCGGGGTATTCACCGGCATAAGCACAGAAATCCGTACTGCGACATTATTTGACGCAATACGGAATCGAGAGGTCGCCTCCCGGACGTCGGGGTCCGACCACTGCCATTTTCGTCCTTCTAGTGTGGGTATCCACTCCTTGTACGCGGTAGTCCATTCGGGGGCGATCGCTTTATACGCGTCGCAGGTCCGCTGACGTGCCTGCTCTTCGGTGAACGCCAAGGGCGCCGGGTCACTGGCCGGATTCGCGCTGCCGGCAGGCGGCGGATGAGACGGTGACTCGGCCTCGTTTCCCCGCATCGCCCAGCCAACAAGGCTGCCGATGATCGCGGCGACAATCACTGCAAGCGCGACTCCGGTGCCGGCGATGATCGCCCACCGGTTGGACCGCGACTGTGGTGCACCCGACAAGCCTGGGCTACCGGGCACTGCGGGTGGCGGCGGGGCCGGGTAGCTCGATTTGGTCATGAGAGCCGCTTATCAAGTGCCACAACACATGCCTGCCTCGCAGATGTGAGCCAGTAATTATCCATGGTGTTCACGTGACAGATTATCCCCGTTGGCCGGTCTCTCCGCGCCGGAGTGGTCAATGAAGCACTTGGATGCCTCCGCTGAGTGTGGCGTAGATTCGGCGACCTACTGCTGTTCAGGGACGTAGTTGCCGTGGCCTGACCCCGATTGGTTGATCCACGGTTTATGAGAGTCTTGCGGCCCACGACGTGGGCAGGAAGGCTCTACAAGATCATGGCAACGAGGAAACGGCACAGCCCGGAGCAGATTGTGCGCAAGTTGATGGCGGCCGATCGGCTGCTGGCCGAGGGCAAGGACACCGCGGCGGTGTGCCGCGAGCTGGGCGTTTCGGAGGCGACGTATCACCGCTGGCGTAACCAGTTCGGTGGGCTCAAGGCCGAGGACGCCAAACGGCTCAAGGACCTCGAACGCGAGAATTCCACGCTCAAGCGGCTGTTAGCCGATGCCGAGTTGGAGAAGTCCGCGCTCAAGGAGATCGCGCGGGGAAACTTCTAGGCCCGGAACGCCGGCGGGCAGCCGTTCGTCACCTCCAGCGGGTGCTGGGAGTCAGCGAACGGTTCGCTTGCCGCGTAGCCGGGCAGCACCGCGCCACTCAACGCCACGAAGCCGCCTCGATAACACCAGCCGACCCTGATGCAGCGTTGTGGACGTGGCTGCGCACCTACGCCAAGGACCATCCCCGGCGCGGTTTCCGACCGGCCTATCACGATGCCCGTGGTGAAGGCTGGCAGGTCAATCACAAGAAGATCCAACGCCTTTGGCGCGAAGAAGGACTGCGGGTGCCGCAGCGCCGACGACGCAAACGCCACGGCACCTCCACTGCCCCGGAGGCGGTGATCGCCGATGCGCCCAACCGGGTATGGGCAGTGGACTTCCAGTTCGACTCCACCACCGATGGCCGCCCGATCAAGATCGTCTCGATCGTCGACGAGCACACCCGTGAGTGTCTGGGCGGGATGGTCGAGCGCAGCATCACCGGTGAGCGCCTGATCGGCGAACTCACCCGCCTGGCCGGCCAGCGTGGCACATTCCCCAGGGTGCTGCGGTGTGACAACGGACCCGAATTAGCCTGCGGCGCCATGGCCGACTGGTCGGCAGGGCAGCTTGGCTTGCACTTCATCCCACTCGGACAGCCCTGGCGAAACGGCTACGTAGAGTCGTTCAACTCCCGCGTCCGCGACGAATGCCTGAACATCAACAGCTTATGGTCGCTAGCCCAGGCCCAGGTAGTCATCACCGACTGGAAGTACGAATACAACCACCACCACCGCCGGCACTCATCGCTGGGCTACCAGCCGCCCGCCCGCTACGCTGCCAGCTGTACCCACCAATGAACGACTCTCGTTCGCCGTCGACCATTTCACGGGGTCCGGCCACATGCTTCAGCGAGATGGCAGTGAGGTAGTGGACTTGGGAGCCCGAGCCAGATGAGGGGGCCTGGTCAGTGGAACGACGGGAAAAAAAGAACTTGTCCGGCCTGCAAGTGGCCGGGTTCTTCGATGTGGTTGCTTGCCGCGACCATTGCCACCATAGTCT
>DAOUYK010000199.1 GCA_030666145.1 Mycolicibacterium sp.
TTCCCGGCAGGTTCGCCGCGGCCGCCTCGATGGTGCGTCATCTATTGACTGACCCGGTGTTGCCCGACGAGCTGCTGCCCGACGGCTGGCCCGGCGGCGCGCTTCGGGTCGCCTACGAAGACTTCGCCGCCGAGCTGGTCGCGCGGCGCGATGGTGTGGAACTCGCGGAGGTGCCATGAGCGAAACGGTGGGTAGGAGCGAAGCGGCCGGGGGATCGGATGCGGTGGGCGGGAGCGTAGCGACCCGGGTATCGGACGGGGGTGTGCGCGTGGAGCGCACCGGCCCGGTGACGACGGTGATCATGAACCGCGCGCAAGCGCGAAACGCCGTCAACGGTGCTGCCGCGCAACAGTTGTTCGACGCGTTCGAGGAGTTCGATCGCGACGATTCGGCGTTGGTCGCCGTGCTGTGGGGGGACAACGGAACCTTCTGCGCCGGCGCTGACCTCAAGGCGCTGGGCACCCAAGATGCCAACCCGGTGCAGCGGGTTGGGCCGGCGCCTATGGGTCCGAGTCGAATGGTGCTGTCCAAGCCCGTCATCGCCGCGGTGAGCGGCCACGCCGTCGCCGGTGGGCTGGAGCTGGCCCTATGGTGTGACCTGCGTGTGGTCGAGCAGGACGCGATCTTCGGGGTCTTCTGCCGCCGCTGGGGTGTGCCGCTGATCGACGGGGGCACAGTACGGCTGCCCCGGCTGATCGGGCACAGCCGCGCGATGGACCTCATCCTGACCGGCCGCAGCGTCGACGCCGAGGAGGCCTTAGCGATCGGCCTGGCCAACCGGGTGGTGCCTGCCGGGGCGGCGCGTCAACGGGCCGAGGAACTCGCCGCTGAGCTCGCCAGGCTGCCTCAACGATGCCTGCGCGCCGACCGCACCTCGGCGTTGACTCAGTGGAGCTTGTCGGAGGCCGACGCCATGGATGTCGAGTTCGGCAGCTTGGCGCAGGTGGCGGCGGACTCGTTGGAGGGCGCGGCGCGATTCGCCGCGGGAGCGGGCCGTCACGGCGCCGGTGACCCGCGCTGATCCGTTGAGCCGGGTCAGCCTTTGTTGATGGTGTTGTTGCTGCCGGTGTCGTTGATTCTCGGACTCCCGTCGCGGTAGATGACAGTGTTGTTCAGCCCGACGACGGACAGCTCGTCGTTGACCCGCTCGAAGGTGAGCTTGTTGTCCGCCCCGCCGACGTTGACGCTGGCGCAGGTGCCTTTGACCGTCAGCGTGTTGTTGGATCCGCCGACATTGAGGGATTTGCCCTCTGCGCAGTCGATGTCGGCGGTGGTACCGAACGAGCCATAGTTGATGGTGTTGCCGATCTCGATCTGGGCGCCGGATGAGCCGGCAGTCATCGTCGGGTTGGAGGTGTCCTGGCTGTTCGACCCACAGGCGGTGAGCCCGAGTGTTGCCAAGAGCGTCGCAACACCAACCCCACCGATCAGTCGCGGGGGAATTGCAGACATCTTTGGTCGCCACCTTTCTGGTCGAACTCCACATGGACCGTGATGTCAGCCTACGTTCAGACTGCGCTGGCGCGCTGTTGGCAGGAGGAGACCGGCATCGACGGCCTCGGAGCCGGAATGGGCATATCGACATTGTGGCTCACAGATCCGGCGGCAACGAGGCGTTACAGTTTCGCTGACCCGGCCTATCCTGCGACGGGGTCGTTTGACTGACGCGAGGGGGAATGGCGAGATGGCAGTTCGGCCGCCGCGTTCGGCGAGGCTGAGCCGTGACTCCATCGTCAACGCCGCGCTGAGTTTCCTCGACCGTGAAGGTTGGGACGCGCTGACGATCAACGCGCTGGCCAATCAACTGGGCACCAAGGGGCCGTCGCTTTACAACCACGTACACAGCCTCGATGATCTGCGGCGGACTGTACGGATGCGGGTGGTCGGCGACATCATCGACATGCTCAACACAGTCGGACAGGGTCGGCCTCCCGACGATGCGGTCATGGTGATGGCCGGTGCTTACCGCAGCTATGCGCACCACCATCCGGGCCGCTACTCGGCGTTCATCAGGATGCCCCTCGGTGGCGATGACCCCGAATTTACCCAGGCCACCAGGGCCGCGGCAGCGCCGGTGATCTCGGTGCTGGCCGCCTACGGGCTGGACGCCAATGCCGCGTTTTCCGCCGCATTGGAGTTTTGGTCGGCGATGCACGGGTTCGTGCTGCTGGAGATGACCGGGGTAATGGTCGGGATCGACACCGACGCGGTGTTCACCGACATGGTGATGAGGCTGGCCGCCGGCATTCGAAGTCGCTGACAGATCGCGCGACGCGCTGAAGGGCGGCGCTGACCAGCGTGAACGCCGCTTCCTGGCGCTCCCTGCCGGGTTTGGATCGGCGCGGTCTGCCCTGGTATCGTGGACGATCGTGCCTGGCAGATAAGGCGCTTGTGTGTTTTACGATTCACAAGCATGCTTGCACGCCGGGCAACTTCGCATGTCCGCCATGTTTTGGAAATACAGGCACCGCCTCGATACTTTCCTCGGCGGCCGCATGCGACACGCCCGTCCCCGGGGTAACCAGGCGGGGCGAAACTGCAGGACACGAGAACTTCAGAGCACGACAGAACGACACGTCACTATGACGAGCAACACCAGACGAGCAACACAGGAAGCCGGTACATGCCAACCATCAACCAGCTGGTCCGTAAGGGTCGCCGCGACAAGATCGCCAAGGTGAAGACGGCCGCCCTCAAGGGCAGCCCGCAGCGCCGCGGCGTGTGCACCCGCGTGTACACCACCACCCCGAAGAAGCCAAACTCGGCGCTTCGCAAGGTCGCTCGCGTCAAGTTGACCAGCCAGGTCGAGGTCACCGCCTACATCCCGGGCGAAGGCCACAACCTGCAGGAGCACTCGATGGTGCTGGTGCGCGGCGGTCGGGTGAAGGACCTCCCCGGTGTGCGCTACAAAATTATCCGCGGCTCACTGGACACCCAGGGTGTCAAGTCCCGCAAGCAGGCGCGCAGTAAGTACGGCGCCAAGAAGGAGAAGAGCTGATGCCGCGCAAGGGTCCCGCACCTAAGCGTCCGTTGGTCAACGATCCGGTGTACGGGTCGCAGCTGGTCACCCAGCTGGTCAACAAAGTACTGCTGGATGGGAAGAAGTCGCTGGCCGAACGCATTG
The DNA here is from genome assembly GCA_030666145.1 of Mycolicibacterium sp. Taxonomy (GTDB): domain Bacteria; phylum Actinomycetota; class Actinomycetes; order Mycobacteriales; family Mycobacteriaceae; genus Mycobacterium. Next base: position 3,125 of record DAOUYK010000199.1, read on the forward strand.
TCTACGGTGCACTCGAGCAGGCCCGGGACAAGACCGGCACCGATCCGGTGGTCACCCTCAAGCGCGCCCTCGACAACGTCAAGCCGGCCCTGGAGGTCCGAAGCCGCCGCGTCGGCGGTGCCACCTACCAGGTGCCCGTCGAGGTACGCCCGGAGCGCTCGACCACGCTGGCACTGCGCTGGCTGGTCAGCTTCTCCCAGGCCCGCCGTGAGAAGACGATGGTCGAGCGGCTCGCCCACGAGATCCTCGATGCCAGCAATGGTCTGGGGGCCGCCGTCAAGCGGCGTGAGGACACCCACAAGATGGCCGAGGCGAACCGGGCCTTCGCGCACTACCGCTGGTGACTCCCTGCCGGGTTGGTGCCCGGCGGGCGCATGAAAACCTCGTACTAGCAAGCGAACTCGTACTAGCAAGCGAAAGAGTGGGAATCTAGCCGTGGCACAGGACGTGCTGACCGACCTGACGAAGGTCCGCAATATTGGCATCATGGCGCACATCGATGCCGGCAAGACAACAACGACCGAGCGCATCCTCTACTACACCGGCATCAGCTACAAGATCGGTGAGGTGCACGACGGTGCCGCGACGATGGACTGGATGGAGCAGGAACAGGAGCGGGGCATCACCATCACCTCGGCTGCGACCACCTGCTTCTGGGGCGACAACCAGATCAACATCATCGATACCCCCGGTCACGTCGACTTCACCGTGGAAGTCGAGCGGTCCCTGCGCGTTCTTGATGGCGCGGTCGCCGTGTTCGACGGCAAGGAAGGCGTGGAGCCGCAGTCCGAGCAGGTCTGGCGCCAAGCCGACAAGTACGACGTTCCACGCATCTGCTTCGTCAACAAGATGGACAAGATCGGCGCCGACTTCTACTTCTCGGTGAAGACAATGGAAGACCGGTTGGGCGCCAACGTCATTCCGATCCAGCTGCCGATCGGCTCCGAGGGCGACTTCGATGGCATCGTCGACCTGGTCGACATGAAGGCCAAAGTCTGGCGCGGTGAGACCAAACTCGGTGAAAAATACGACGTCGTCGACATTCCCGCTGAACTGCAGGATACGGCTGACGAGTACCGGACCAAGCTGCTCGAAGCGGTCGCCGAGACCGATGAAGCGCTGCTGGAGAAGTATTTCGGTGGCGAGCAACTGTCGATCGAGGAAATCAAGGGTGCGCTGCGTAAGCTCACCATCAACTCCGAGGCCTATCTGGTGCTGTGCGGCAGCGCGTTCAAGAACAAGGGTGTGCAGCCCATGCTCGACGCGGTGATCGACTACCTGCCCTCGCCGCTGGACGTACCGCCCGCCGTTGGTCACCCGCCCGGCAAAGAGGACGTCGAGGTTGTCCGCGCCCCGTCGGCTGACCAGCCGTTCTCGGCCCTGGCGTTCAAGGTTGCCACCCACCCGTTCTTCGGGAAGCTGACTTATGTGCGGGTGTACTCCGGCAAGGTCAACTCCGGTTCGCAGGTCGTCAACGCGACCAAAGGGAAGAAGGAGCGGCTGGGCAAGCTGTTCCAGATGCACTCGAACAAAGAGAACCCGGTGGGATCGGCAGCAGCCGGCCACATCTACGCGGTGATCGGCCTGAAAGACACCACGACGGGCGACACGCTCTCGGATGCCAACGATCAGGTTGTCCTCGAGTCGATGACATTCCCCGCCCCCGTCATCGAGGTGGCGATCGAACCGAAGACCAAGAGTGACCAGGAGAAGCTAAGCCTCTCGATCCAGAAGCTGGCCGAAGAGGATCCGACCTTCAAGGTGCACCTGGATCCGGAGACCGGCCAGACCGTCATCGGCGGTATGGGCGAGCTGCACCTGGACATCCTGGTGGACCGGATGCGCCGCGAGTTCAAGGTCGAGGCCAACGTCGGCAAGCCGCAGGTGGCCTACAAGGAAACCATCAAGCGCACGGTCGACAAGGTCGACTTCGTCCACAAGAAGCAGACTGGTGGCTCGGGTCAGTTCGCGAAGGTCATCATCAGCATCGCGCCATTCAGCGGCGAGGATGGTGCCACCTACGAGTTCGAGAACAAGGTTACCGGTGGCCGTATCCCGCGCGAGTACATCCCGTCGGTGGACGCAGGCGCCCAAGACGCCATGCAGTACGGCGTGCTGGCTGGTTATCCGCTGGTGAACTTGAAGCTCACGCTGCTCGACGGCGCGTTCCACGAAGTCGACTCGTCGGAGATGGCGTTCAAAGTCGCTGGTTCGCAGGCACTGAAGAAGGCCGCGCAGCAAGCGCAGCCCGTCATCCTCGAACCCATCATGGCCGTCGAAGTCACCACACCCGAGGACTACATGGGTGAAGTGATCGGCGACTTGAACTCCCGCCGTGGTCATATCCAGGCCATGGAAGAACGCAGCGGTGCTCGCGTCGTGAAGGCGCTTGTGCCGCTGTCGGAGATGTTCGGCTACGTCGGAGACCTGCGGTCGAAGACCCAGGGCCGGGCGAACTACTCCATGGTGTTCGACTCGTACGCCGAAGTTCCGGCGAACGTGGCGAAGGAGATCATCGCGAAGGCGACGGGCCAGTAACCTGACCCGTTTCCGCAGCGGCGATTAGCAACTGCAAAGATCAACTCTGCTTTACAAGAAGCACCGACACAGTCCAGGAGGACACAGAAGTGGCGAAGGCGAAGTTCGAGCGGACGAAGCCGCACGTCAACATCGGGACCATAGGTCACGTTGACCACGGCAAGACCACGCTGACTGCAGCAATCACCAAGGTTCTGCATGAGAAGTACCCTGCGTTGAACGAATCGCGCGCATTCGATCAGATCGACAATGCGCCTGAGGAGCGGCAGCGCGGTATCACAATCAATATCTCCCACATGGAGTACCAGACCGATAAGCGTCACTATGCGCACGTCGACGCCCCCGGTCACGCTGACTACATCAAGAACATGATCACCGGTGCCGCCCAGATGGACGGTGCGATCCTGGTGGTGGCGGCCATCGACGGCCCGATGCCGCAGACTCGCGAGCACGTGCTGTTGGCCCGTCAGGTCGGCGTGCCCTACATCCTGGTGGCGCTGAACAAGGCCGACATGGTCGACGACGAGGAGCTCCTGGAGCTCGTCGAACTGGAGGTCCGCGAGTTGTTGGCCGCCCAGGAGTTCGACGAGGACGCACCGGTGATCCGGGTATCGGCGCTGAAGGCACTCGAGGGTGACCCGCAGTGGGTTAAGAGCATCGAGGACCTGATGGATGCCA
>DAOUYK010000265.1 GCA_030666145.1 Mycolicibacterium sp.
CGGCGTCCTTGATCACGTAACCGTAACCCTGTTCAGCGAGGAACCGCTGCCGGTGCGCGGCGTATTCGGCGTCCAGGCTGTCGCGGGACACCACCGAATAGAACAACGCCCCGCCGCCGTCGGCCTTGGGTCGCAGCAGCCGCCCTAAGCGTTGAGCCTCTTCTTGGCGGGACCCGAAGGTACCCGATACCTGCACCGCGACACTGGCTTCTGGAAGATCGATCGAGAAGTTGGCAACCTTGGAGACCACCAGTGTGCGGATCTCCCCGCGCCGGAACGCGTCGTACAGGGACTCTCTTTCAGCCGTCTTGGTCGACCCCTGGATCACCGGGGCGTCGAGCTCGACGCCGAGCTCATCGAGCTGGTCGAGGTAGGCGCCGATGACCAGCGTCGGCTCATCTGGGTGCCGCCCCAGGATCGACTTGACCACCGCGATCTTGGTATGGGCTGTTGCGCACAGCTTGTAGCGTTCCTCGGGTTCGGCAGTGGCGTAGAGCATGCGCTCGTTGTCGGTCATCGTGACACGGACCTCGATGCATTCGGCCGGCGCGATCCAGCCTTGAGCCTCGATGTCCTTCCATGGCGCGTCGTAGCGCTTTGGCCCGATCAGGGAGAACACGTCGCCTTCGCGGCCGTCTTCGCGGATCAACGTCGCGGTGAGGCCCAAACGTCTGCGCGACTGCAGATCGGCGGTCATCCGGAACACCGGTGCGGGCAATAGGTGCACCTCGTCGTAGATGATCAAACCCCAGTCGCGGCTGTCGAACAGCTCCAGATGCTTGTATTCGCCTTTGGTACGGCGGGTGATCACCTGATAGGTAGCGATGGTGACTGGGCGGATCTCTTTCCGCTCGCCCGAGTATTCGCCGATCTCTTCCTCTGTCAGCGAGGTCCGGGCAACCAGCTCACGCTTCCACTGCCGGCCGGCGACGGTGTTGGTGACCAGAATCAGCGTGGTGGCACCGGCCTTGGCCATCGCGGCCGCACCTACCAGGGTCTTGCCTGCCCCGCACGGCAGCACCACCACACCGGAGCCACCTGCCCAGAACGACTCCGCCGCCATTTCCTGGTAGTCCCGCAGATGCCAGCCGTCTTGGGCCAGGCTGATCGGATGAGCCTCACCATCGACGTAGCCGGCGAGGTCCTCGGCCGGCCAGCCGACCTTCAGCAACATTTGCTTGATGTGACCGCGCTCGCTGGCATGCACTATGACGGTGTCGTCGTCGATCCGAGCCCCCAGCATCGGGGCGATCTTCTTGTTACGCATGACCTCGGCGAGGACAGCGCGGTCCAGACTGACCAGAATCAGGCCGTGGACCGGACTCTTGACCAGCTGCAACCGGCCGTAGCGGGCCATCGTGTCGACGATGTCAACCAGAAGTGGCTGGGGCACCGCGTAGCGCGAGAAGGACACCAGGGCGTCGACGACCTGCTCGGCGTCATGCCCGGCGGCGCGGGCGTTCCACAACGCCAACGGTGTGATGCGGTAGGTGTGGATGTGCTCGGGTGCGCGTTCCAGTTCGGCGAAGGGCGCGATCGCCGCACGGGCTGCCCCGGCGAGCTCATGGTCGACCTCGAGAAGGACGGTTTTGTCGGACTGAACGATCAGCGGGCCATCGGTCATGCGCAGTCTCGATAGAACGTCATTCGGCCCATTATCCGGATTCCGCGGACGCCACTGAAGTGACACGGTGGATGGCGAACTCCCGGACCCTGCCGGCAGCCGAGTCGTAGGCGGTCAGCTGCCCGCCGCGGACATTGATCGGTGCGACCACGCGCTGCGTCGCCATACCGGCGGGGTCGACGTAGCCGATCACCACCGATTCCTGATGATGGGCCGCGTGCTGCAACTCCGACATCGCCACCGCGGGGTCCAGTCGGATGCCCGACGGGCTGGCCGCTACCTTGCGCAACACCGCCACGATCGCGCCGAGAGTCTGATCCGTCGGTGTCAGGTTGTGTCGGTATCCGCGACGAGGGCCTGGTGCCGTAACTCTGCAGCGACCGCCGCGTAGATCGACGATTGCTCCCGCTGGGTCTTCGGCCGCTGGGGCGAAGCCGGCACTTCGCAGCGCCGCGAGCACTTCGGCGATCGGAGCCTGCGACACCGCCACGGTGGGTGCCAGCGACTGCAACTCCACCGACTCGGTCGCCGGTGCGGCCATCGCCTGCGCGAGCAGGGCGGCGTCCTCGCAGCGGACGAAGGAGGAGGCCATGCCGACGCGTAGCTGCCCGTGGCGACGCGCGACATCGTCAATCATGTACGTCAATGATTGTGGTACCGGGGTTTTGGAATTCCGGGTGAACAGGGCGTGCAGTTCGGCTGCGGTCTTTCCGGTGTCCAGCGCACTCCGGATAGACGCTTCGGTAATGCGGTACACCATCGCGGCACCGGCGGACTCCACTGTCGCGACCGCCGCCAGCTCCTCGGCCAACCCGCGTTCCAGTGGGCCTGGCACGACTACGGTCAGGTCGGCCTGGAGGAGGAAATGGTCGATTGGCGCAGGGAGGACCTTGGACATGGCGGCGACGACCGCCTCTTCAGGCTCGTCTGCGAGCATGCGTCGTAGCGGCGTAGATAGCGCGCCGCGACCGACCGCCCCGACGGCATGGGCCTCGGTGAGCAGGTCGGCGACGGGCTTGGGTTGTAGCCGCGCCGACCATCGTGGTCGCCGCCACACCATCGACCGCGATGCGCTCTCGGCGTCGACGCCGGAACCCGGTGGGAGGTCATTGAGCATCTCGAGAAGCAGTCGACGATCGACAGGCGCAGCGGTGGAGAAAAGTGAATCAGAGAGCGCCGCATAGGGCTTACCATCGGGTCCGCGGCAACCGATGAGGCTGGGCCGGCCCGGGAAATCCAGCCACGCCGACACGACCAGATGCCACTTGACCGCCGTCGAAGATTCGATGAACCGATCTGCGGCGACCGTCGGCGCCCAGTACGGCCCCGCGGCGTCGGGCGGATGGGATTCGGGCATTCCCAGCGCGATCAGTCTGGCCGCCGCTGCCACCTCGACGATCAACCCCAGCCGGCGCTCGTCGATGCCGGTGAGCCTGGTCAGCCGCTTGACTTCCCGCACCCCCAGGCCTCCGCTTCGGAGCTCGGGAATGGGTGTCGCACTGAGTATTTCGATGATGATCTCGACTTCGCGCAGCAAATCGAGGGCCGCGCCGGCGGCCACGGCGTTGATATCGCGGGCGGTCGTCGACGACACCGTGGGGTCCGGCTCGGTCAGGGTGGCCGGGCTCAGTGCTTCGCCCCGCAGCACCTGGCCCACCAGTCTGGGCAGGATCACGGTGTCGGTATCGAGTCGGCGCAGCAGTCCGGCATCCAGCAGGCGCTGCACAGGGCGGTCGGGCGGGGTTCCCGGCGCGGCGTCGCGGGTCCGGCCTACCGGCGAGCCTTCGAGGAGCTTGTCCAGCAGCTCACGGGCGGGAGCTTCGAGGGCGCCGATCGCGTCGGCGATCTCTTCGCCGGAGAGCCCGGCGCTCTCCGCGGTCGTCTGTCCCGGGTACCAGGGAAGGCCCGAGGCCACTTCGGCGAGGACTCTGAGACCCCCGCAGGAGTCATCCCAGATCAGTGCCCGGTCCCGGAGATCTTCGACGGCAACCTTGACGGCCGCTCCGTCGGCCTGGTCGCCAAGAAGATCTGCCAGCACGGTGGCGGTGACGGCAGTGGTGTCGGCGTGCAGCGTGAGCAGAGCATCGAGCACCGCCAGGTGGAGGAAGTCAAGATCGTCGGTGGCGGCCTTGACTGACTGGCGTGCCGCCGCGCGGGCGGCGAGCGCCGCGATGGTGCTCGGCGGTGGTTGGGTGAGGTCGGGGCGCAATCGCAGTAGTCGGATCAGCCGCTCGTCGTCTGAATCGGCCAACCAGGCGCCCAGCGGTACGCCTGGATTATTCGCGCTCATCGTTGACCAGGGTAAAGCAGCGTCTCCCTCTCGCCAGCAGGCGAGCTTCCTGGCACAATGTGAGATGTGGCTGATGAGAAACGGCAAGAGAGCAAGTATGTCGACCCGGGCTGGCCGACAACCGACGTCGACGACCACGCGGTAAGCGAGCTGGCCGCTGACCGCACAGGCGCCCTGTCCCCATTTGGTGACCTGACGTTCCCACTTCCGGCAGACGAGCTTCCCTTCATCCAATCTGCCACCGTCATCAACAAGTAACGGTGCACTAGCGGTGTGCCCCGGTGATTCGGGTCTCTCCCACCTCGACGAATC
>DAOUYK010000258.1 GCA_030666145.1 Mycolicibacterium sp.
TGACCTTTTATGGGTTTGTGCCGTCTGTATTGGGATCAGAAACCGGGCATTGTTACAAAAGGAGGACCACCGGCGGCCGGTATCGCGATCATGTCGTTTCCGAAGCCAGGCATTGTCACCACGGGAGGACCACCGGCGGCCGGTATCCTGATCATTGAGTTTGAATTGTCCCCGAAGTCCCCTCCCTCGCAGCCGATCTGGCCGGGCATGCAGAAGTTGGGGTCGGCTTGGCTCATCGGTGACAGGGTCAATCCGGCTCCGAAGAGCCCTGACAGTACGAGAGCTGTGGCAGCGTATCGACGCCCCTTGGGCCAAATTTTCATACCACGACACTAGGCAGTAAACCTGTGAGAAGCCTGTTGCTTGTGAGCTGCGGGTTTGTTGAACGAGCGGTTGTCGGGGATGCCTGGCTGCTGGTGCTCACCTCCGCGCCCCCAAGCTCCCGCAGGTCCTATTTCGTGCCTGCGTATGAAGGCCGCTCTCGGCGCGTACGGTTTAGCGGCTTCCGCGCCGAGGGCACGGCCCCCCGCGACCGGCGGCACTAGAACGGCCACAACCAAAGTGTTGGCTTCGACTTGATAGCAGCGTAAGGGTAGTGACAAAAAACGGTCTGCCCAGGCGCGCACGTTGCTAGCATCGTATGGTGCCGAACACCAGGTGGGTGGCGGCAGCCGGGGTAGCCATTGTCGCAACGGGTGCCGGTTTCTTCGTGTCGGAGCCGAGTAGCTGGAGTGCTCAGGCGGTGCACTGTTCGGGGCAACCTGGAGCGTGCGGGGGACCGTGTATTCTGTGCGGCCCCTGCCTAATAACCGATTTGAAATGCCGTCAGGTGTATGGATGTCTATACCCGTCGGTGGAATTCAGGTGTGGTTGCTGGCGGTCGGCGCGTACGGTTTAGCGGCTTCCGCGCCGAGCGGCCCAACACCACGTTGTCAGTCAAGGATATTTACGCCCATAGCGCTAGCCGGTGAGCAGATTTTACCTGTGCAAGCACAGCGTTGACGCGGGTATTATCCGGCGATATCACGCGAAAGATCGGGGGCGACAAGTGAAAGGGCACAGTGTCAGAGGAAATTCTCGTAGAACGCCACGATCGGGTGCTGGTCATCACCATCAATCGGCCCGAGGTGCGCAACGCGTTCAACCTCGCGGTAGCCAGGGGTCTCGCCGAGGCGATGGACGAACTCGACGACACCGCCCAGTTGTCAGTCGCGATTGTGACCGGCGCCGGCGGTAACTTCTGCGCAGGGATGGACCTGAAGGCCTTCATGGCAGGCGAGGTGCCCGCCATCCCCGGCCGCGGCATCGGCTTCACCGAGCGTCCACCGCGCAAGCCCGTCATCGCGGCCGTCGAAGGCTATGCGCTGGCAGGCGGCACCGAGATCGTGCTGGCCACCGACATGGTGGTGGCAGCCAAGAATGCGAAGTTCGGTATCCCCGAGGTCAAGCGCGGACTTGTCGCCGCCGGTGGTGGGCTGTTGCGGCTCCCACACCGAATTCCTTACCAGAAGGCGCTCGAACTCGCGTTGACCGGCGACAGTTTTACCGCTGAGCAGGCCGCCCAATGGGGCTTCGTCAACGTGTTGACCGAGCCCGGCGCGGCGCTCAACGGTGCGCTGGCCCTGGCCGAGCGCATCACTGCGAACGGGCCCCTGGCGGTGGCGGTGACCAAAGAGGTCATCGCCAAGTCCGCGGGCTGGAGTGAGGACGAGATGTGGAAGAAGCAGCTTAAGTTGATCTCACCGGTCTTCGCTTCCAAGGACGCGATGGAAGGTGCGACGGCATTCGCGGATAAGCGCAAGCCTAACTGGACCGGATCCTGATTCGCCCGCGGCTCAGCTGCCCTTGATGGCCTGTTCGCGCGCCCATCGGTAGTCGGCCTTTCCTGCCGGGCTGCGCTCGATGACTGGCCGGAAGACCACTGCCTTGGGGAGCTTGTATCGGGCGATCACTGCGGCGGCATGATCGATGATCTCTTGCGCTTCGGCGCATGCGTCATCGACCAGCGCGACGACAGCCACCACCTCCTGGCCCCACCGTTCGCTGGGCCGGCCCGCGACCACAACATCGGCTACCGCGGGGTGTGCGGCGATCGCGGACTCCACTTCTTCGGCGAAGATCTTCTCGCCACCGGAGTTGATCGTCACCGAATCGCGGCCCAGCAGTTCGATCGACCCGTCGGACAGATGGCGGGCGCGGTCGCCGGGCACCGAGTACCGCACCCCGTCGATGACGGGGAACGTCGCCGCGGTCTTGACTGCATCGCCCTTGTAGCCCAGCGGAACGTAACCGCGTTGTGCCAGCCACCCCATGCCGTCGTGACCGGGTTCCATGATCGAGCCGAGGTCCTCGGAGGCAACGAAGGTGTCTGGTCCCGCGGTGAACTTTCCGGTAGAGACCGCTCCTGATTCCGACATGTGTGTCATCTGCGCACCAGTCTCCGAGGAGCCCACGCCGTCGAGAACCATCAAGTTCGCTTTACTGCCAATGAGCCGCTCTTTGGCGGTCGGGGTGAGCTGTGCGCCCCCGTTTGCCACCACCGCCAGCGACGACAAATCGGCGCCAGTCCGCTCGAAGGCATCCGCGAGCGGGCGGGCCATCGCATCCCCGACCACGGTGACCGCCAGAACCTTCTCCTGTTCGATGGCGCGCACCACGTCGTCGATGTCGAGGTGGCTGGTAACCGTCGAGAAAACCACGACCTGGCCGGTCGTCATGGCCGTCAGCACTGCCCACTGCGCCGCGCCGTGCATCAGTGGCGGCAGCACCAGAAGCTTGGTGCCGGGCGCTTGGGCGCAGCGGGAGGCGATGTCCTCGTAGCTGGTGGCCAGCTCGCCGGTGTAGAGACTTCGACCGCCAAAGGACGTCATGAAGATGTCGTGCTGGCGCCACAGCACGCCCTTGGGCATACCCGTGGTCCCGCCGGTGTAGAGCACATACAGGTCATCGGGTGATGGCTCCACCGGCGGGCCCTCTGCGGGTCCGGCGGCCACGATTGACTCGTAGTCGACGGCGCCGGGCAGCAGGGCGTTGCCCGAATCATCGGCGATCTGGATTAGCACCTGTAGCGCAGGCAGATCGGCCAGCACCTCGGCCAGCCGCGGCGCGAAGGCGGCGTGGTAAAGCAGCGCCTTCGCTCCAGAGTCCGACAGCAGATAATGCAATTCGTTCTTCACGTACCGATAGTTGACGTTGAACGGCGCGACGCGGGCCCGCCAGGCTCCCAACATGCCCTCGACGTATTCGGAACCGTTGTGGGCGTAGATGCCCAGCAGATCCTGCCCCACCTCGTGGCCGGGCAACTGTGAACGTTCCGTGTGACAACCCAACCCGCGGGAGTGCAGGAACGTCGCGAAACGGTTGGACCGCTCCAGGATCTGGCGGTGAGTGAAGCGGCGCTCGCCCTGGACGATGAACTCACGATCGCCGATGACCCGCGCAACGGCATCTGCGGCGGCTGGGACGGTGAACTGGATCGACTCGGGCATAAGGCCTCTCATGACTGGGGTGCCTGCAGGTAGATCATCAGGCTGCTGAACTTTCTCGGAAGCTAACACACTGACCCACCGGTTCCGGGGCCGCCCACTCAGGGACTACCCGCATGCAGATCGCGACGCGGCAACGATTCGTCGCTCTGACTCGACCCGGGCTTCAGCCGCGGCCAACTAGCAGCAGCGTGCGCCGGGATCGGTGGTGGCGTGTCGGTGGCGCCAGTATTCGCGTTTAGACATCACCTCTTGGCCGGCATGCATCCGCGCGCGGTGCTCGAGGTAGCGCTGGTAGTGGCTATCGCCCATCAATGATTGCCAGTACCAACTGATCTCACCGATGATCCGGCGCGCCCGTGCGGTAACGCGTCCCATTGTTTCTGCACCTCCTTCTCGGCTGCGGTCATGAGCAAGCTCGAGGGTGCGAATATCCGGGACGGTACCGGATCATCCTCGGCCAGCGGGCCGGCTTGGCCGCGAATCGCCCTGAGCGCCATCAACGCCCCGGCAGTGAAAACGATGATGACGAGCACCGCGAAGATGACCGATAGTGTCCCCTGGATAAAGGTATTGCGGATCACGGCGTCCAGCTGACCAGCGTCCTTGGCGGCGCCAAAGCTGGTCTGGCCGGCATCCTTGGCGCTGCGGTACTGAAAATGTTGAGTCCAGTAGCCCACCCGCGGGTCGCCAGAGAAGATCTTCTGCCACGAGGCGGTCATAGTGACAGTGAGATCCCAGAGCAGCGGGATACCGGGTATCCACGCCCACTTCAGCAGGCCGCGTTTGATGATCACGACCGTCACGACGGTCAGGGCGATTGCGGCGAGCAACTGGTTGGCGATGCCGAACAGCGGGAACAGTGCGTTGATTCCGCCAAGGGGATGGGTGACGCCCATCAACAGAATGCTGCCCCAGGCTGCAACGACGGTAATGCTGCACGCCCAGGCGCCGACCCGCCAACTCGGGTTGCGCAACTTCTTCAGTGGACCACCTAGATTGCTCAGCCCGTCGGACAGCATGAACCGGGCCACCCGGGTACC
>DAOUYK010000087.1 GCA_030666145.1 Mycolicibacterium sp.
CTCTGACACTGAAGCCTCCGACACCGAGACCGACGCTCCGGACGACGACACCGATACGGAAGCCCCCGGCGACGACGCCGACATCTTCGGTCTGGCGCCGACGAACACGCCGCGCACGCGCCGTCCGTGGAAACGCTACGCCAGCATCGGGCTGGTCACCGCGATCTTTGTCGGGGCGTTCGGCATCGCGGGCGTTCTGCGCTGGAAGCTGTGGGAACAGGACACGCTGGACAAAGCCGGTCAGGATGCCCGGCAATCGGCGGTCAACTACACCCAAGTACTGACGAGCATCGATTCGAACAACCTGGACCAAAACTTCGCTGAGGTAATCAACGGCGCGACGGGTGACTTCAAGGACATGTACACCAAAGACAGCATGCAGCTTCGGCAGTTGCTGATCGACAACAAGGCCACCGCCCACGGCGTTGTGGTGGATTCGGCGATCCAGTCCGAGTCCAAGGACAAGGTGACCGTGCTGCTGCTGGTGGACCAGACCGTCACCAACACTGCGCGCCCCGATGCGCGCAGTGACAGCAGCCGGATGAAGATCACCATGGAGAAAGTCGACAACCGTTGGCTCGCAAGCAAAGTCGAATTGCCCTAGGAGCTGCCAGTATGCGAGTAGACCGAGTCATGATGGTAGTTGTGATGGCGATCGCGTTCGCGATCGGCACGGCACCGGCCGCCTCGGCGTCCGCTCAATCGTTCTGTGGTGAGCTAGGCGGCGACTGGGACGGGCAGTTCTGCCGAACGTCGGTGGTGTCCCAGCGAAAAGCCACGCGAGAGATCAAGGTGGCGATTCCGGATGATCTCATCGACAACCCGACGACCAGCCCGACGATCCGCCCGTACCTGCGGGACCTTTTCACCAACTGGCGGGAAAAGGGCGCCTCGATGGTCCAGGACAGCTGGGGCACCGAGAACTACCGCGTGTTCCGCCACGGTTCGGCGCTGAGTGTGGTCTTCCACGAGGAATACAACTCATCCGGTGTCATGCTCATGAATGGCTTCCGCACCTTCACCTTCGACATGGGCAGCGGTAGGCAGCTGCAGCTGGCCGACATCACCAAGCCCGGTGTTGATCCGCTGGTGACCATTCCACCATTGGCCGCGCCCATCATTTCCGAGGCCCTTGACCGGGCCGTGCCGCCACACGACCCGGGTACATACCCGTTTACCCTCGACCGCTGGACACCGGACAAGGTGTTCTCGGGCGGCTACAAGGCTTGGGCCCTGACCCCCGACGAACTCATCATCTACATGCCCGATTACCCAGTCGCCCACGACTCCCCGATCCAGTACAAAGAGTGGCAGTGGTCGATGAACGGTGGCGTGGTCCAGGCGCACATCCCGCTCGCTGTGCTCAGCCCGATCCTGCGCCCGGCGTTCGGCGGGACCTAATCCGCGAGGCGCTAGACGCCTGTGGCCAGGGTCCCATACTGGGGTATAGATGCAGACATGACTTCCGACAGGGTCGGCGCCCCCACCCACGTCACCGCCGAAGCGCACCGCTTCAGCATCGCCGTGGAAGGGCGGCGGGTCGGTTTCGCCGAGTTCATCGAGGGTGGCGGGCGGCGAATCTTTGATCGAACCGAGGTTGCTCCTGAATTCCAGGGTCGTGGGCTGGCAACGATTCTCGTGCGGCAGGCCCTGGAAGCCACCCGCTCTGCCGGCCTGAAGATCGTTCCCCAGTGCTGGATGGTCGCTGAATTCGTCGAGAAGAATCCCGAGTTCGCCGACCTGGTCGAGCGCAGCTGATCACCCTGGATTTGCGCCGCCGCGCGCAGACTCAGCTGAGGTACTGGGCCGTGCTACCCGACAGCGGCATTCCCGGCATGCCCAGCTTGCGGTGATCCCAGCTCCGCAGACGCGACGGCACCACCCGTATACAGATGCGGTTGTTCATCATCTGATCGACAAACGGCCGCATCTCGTCGGTGTAGGGCCCGGTGTAGCGTTCCCAGACGCTGATACCGACCCGCAGGTTGATGTCGGCGTCGTCGATGACCTCGGCCTGTCCGTCGATCGACACGCCGCGAAGCGTGTCGTAGGTCTGACCATCCTCGACCATCACGGTGATCGTCGGGTCACGACGCAGATTGACCACTTTCTGCGACTTGGCCTTGGTCTCGAACCAGATCTCACCGTCCAGCACGGCGTACCACATCGCTACCAGGTGCGGCCGACCGCTTGGAAGCACGGTGGCCATGGTGGAGGTCCGACTGCGCTCAATGAATTCAGCGATCTCGTCGTCGGACATGACGATCTTCGAACGTTGGTTGTTGCCCACAGTCCCGATACTTTCAGGTCACCGGCAGGGCCGGCAGCCGGGGCACCCCATCGGCGTCGGTGATCGCCGCTGCTAGCGCGGCGTCCCCCTTGCCTGAACTGCGAGTTCCTCGATCCGCCCCAGCATCGGTCCCCACACCGAACGCAGCGATCCCTGATACCCGGCATCCGTGAGCGCAGCGAGCGCTTGCGCGCGCTCAAGGGCAAGCCTTTCGAGCTCCTCGGGAGCAACGACCTCATCGAGGAAACCGCGCTCGGCAGCTTCCTGCGGGCCCACGATGCGCCCGAGCACCGCAAGTTCGTGGAGGCGACGGCGGTCTAGGCGCATCCGCGCAAGCAGCGCGGGCAGCTCCGGCAGCGGCATTCCGAGGCCAGGCTCGGTGAAGCCGAGCTTATGAGAACCGGGAACACCCAGGCGGACATCGGAAACGAGCAGTATCATCGCACCTGCGGCAACGGCGTGGCCTTCGCAAATAGCAACGATCCGGGTCGGCGCAAGGAGGGTTGAGGCAAGTAACTCGGCCATGGCCGCCAGCAGTCCCTCGCGCTCCCGGGCACCGGCCGCCAGAGTCGCGTTGTCGAGGCCCGCGCTGAAGCCGTCGGGTCGCCCAGACAGGATCACAACCGGTGCCCCAGCATCTGGAGCGAGCACCTCCGTCAGCGCCGCGATGGCCTCGGGGGTGAGGATGTTTCGCTTTCCGTTGTTGAAATGCACGCGCCGTATCGGGGGTGTCGCTCCAGCGTGAACAGGGACATGGGCTCCTCCTGCCTTTCGACGCTACCGCGACCCCTGATCCGCCAGCCTTTTATCGATCAGCCTTCCACCCCAGCGGCCAACCACCACTTTCGGCCGGGCAGCGTCACCCCTGGTAAATCCGCAGAACCGGTTAAGTTAACGTCAGTACTCATGAACACAATTGTTTCGGTGCTTAGCCGAGCTGCGATCGCCACTGCCGCGTTATCAATTACGGCTGTCGGCCTTTCCGGCGCCGCCGCCGCCCAGCCCCCGCTACCGCCACCGCCTCCGCCACCGCCCGCGGATCCTTTCGCGGTGCCGACTGCCCTGCTCGACACCAACTGTTCTCTGGATCAACTCCTGGCCGCGACAAGAGCGGTGGAGCCGGTTACCTACGGCGAATTGATAGGCAGGTACCACTCGGAACCGGTGTGGCTGCAACCTGCGATTGTCCGTCACCTCAATCTGCTGTTGGAGAAAACTCCTGCCGACCGACAGGCTGAGGTCGACGAGCTGGCGAGGCTTTACCCGCAACTGGTCCCCCTTTTCGTGACATCCAAAACCAACGCCGAGCAGATCGCGGACCAATGCCCGTCATTTCCCACTGAAGATCCATCGCTACTAGCGCCACCGCCCATGTAGAACCTCCGCGGCGGTCTCGCCGCGGAGGCGCGGCGATATCGCATTCACTGCGGCCGAACACTCGGGCGAGTACCCGGCAAGCTATATGAAGGCGATGTCCATCGTGCCCGTACCCGTATAGTTGGGCAAAGGTCACGAGCTCTTTTGAGTTCGTGACCTTTTCGCGTTCAGCTACTAGAACCGCTCGTGTTGGGCGGTGTGATTTCGCAGCGTATCATCGGTGCCGGCAACGATTGTCCAGCAATTCTTCGTGGTTTTCCCGGTGATCTCTTGATCCGCGGGAGACATCTTTGAAGGATCGCCGAAATCGTGTAATCGCTGGTCAAGCTCGGCGGGTTGGTGTCTAGAAGCGATCGGAGCGGCACGGGTCCCTGGGAGGTCGCGGCCGTGGCGCTGAGTGCGGGCCGGGGCGGGCCGCAGTCGCTGCGATCGCGGCCAGCGCTAGCGATTCAGTCTCGTCGGAGTAGGTAGCGACTCGATCGGGTGGTGGTCCGCGCAGAGAAACTCAGTGTTTGTCGGGATACTTGTAGAACTCCAGCATCACATCGGGGTCGTCGGAGACGTTGGCGACCGCCTACGCACTAGGGGGAGGGGGACCGCGCGTGACAGTCGCCGCTATCTATCTCGTCATCACCTTCGGTCTCGGCGGCCTCGCTCTGGCGGTGCGCCTGCCTCCCTTGGTCGGATTTCTGGCGGCGGGATTTGTCATCAATGCCCTCGGTGTCGAGAACGTGCCACAACTGGAATTGCTGGCGGATTTGGGCGTCACATTGTTGCTCTTCGCGATTGGTCTCAAGCTCGACGTCCGCATATTGCTGCGCCGCGAGGTGTGGCTGACCACATCCGCGCATATGGTGATCAGCGTCGTCCTCGGAAGTGTTGTCCTGTGGCTGGCGGCCGTGGCCGGGGTGGCAATGCTGGCGGGGCAGAGCGTGCAAACGATCGCCCTGCTCGCCTTCGCAATGTCGTTCTCCAGCACGGTATTCGTGGTCAAGGTCCTCGAGGAGCGGGGCGAAACGCACGCGCTCTACGGCCGTGTCGCCATCGGCATCCTGGTGATGCAGGACATCATAGCCGTGGTCTTCCTGACTGTCGCGAGCGGCCAATCGCCCAGCCTGTGGGCGCTGGCGCTAGTGGGTTTATGGCCGCTGACGCGGGTCCTGCGCAAGATCTGGAGCCGGTTGGGCCACGGCGAGATGCAGTCGCTGTTCGGCATCGTGATGGCGGTGGTGCCCGGGTACGCGTTGTTCTCCGCGGTCGGGCTCCAGGGCGACCTCGGCGCCCTGATAGTCGGCATGCTCCTGGCGTCGCACCCGGCTTCCTCCGAGCTCGCACGCTCGCTATTCCACATCAAGGAACTGCTGCTCGTGGGATTCTTCGTGTCGATCGGTCTGACCGGGCTGCCGGATCTACCCACCATCGGCGTCGCGCTGCTGATGGTGCTGTTCCTGCCATTCAAGGCGGCCTGGTTTGTGATGCTGCTGTCGCGCATGAAGCTGCGATATCGCACAGCGATGCTCGCCGGGCTGGGCCTGATGAACTACTCCGAATTCGGCCTGATCGTCATGTCGGTTGGGGTCTCGGCCGGGCTGCTGGCACCAGCCTGGCTGGTGGAGATGTCGATCGCCGTGGCCCTGAATTTCGTGGTATCAGCGTTGGTCAACGGTCGCGGGCATCTGATAGTGGAGAAGGTCGCGGCGCGGCTACCCGCCCAGGACGAATGCAACCTAAACCCGGAGGAACGCCCCGGTGACGCCGGCGACGCCGAGGTCGTGGTGATCGGCATGGGCCGGGTCGGGTTCGCCGCCTATCAGCGACTGACCGATCACTACGGGCTCCGAGTAGTCGGTGTCGACTACGACGGGCCCCGAATCGAGCGCCTCGCGGCCGACGGCTTGCGGGTTATCGAAGGTGACGCCACCGACCTGGACTTCTGGAACCAATTACGACGCTCGGAGTCGGTGCGCATCGCCTTGCTGGCCATGCCGCGTCACGGCGCCAACGTCACTTCGCTCGAATGTCTGCGCGAGTCGGGGTTCAGCGGCAGGGTCGCCGCGGTTGCCCGATACGAGGATGAGGTGCAGTGGGCCAGGGACCACGGTGTCGGCACCGCCTTCAATGTCTATGCAGGCGCGGGGCTGGAGTTGGCCGATCAGGTGGCCGGCGGCGGTGCCGCATCCGACTCCATCTCTTCGGAGGTGGACAATATCGGCCCGGGCAGCGCGGCTCAACTCGACGACGATCTGCCCGAGGAGCCCACGGGGCAACCGACCGAGAATGCGCCGAAGTCCCCCACACGCCCCTTCGGGCCCGCTCCCGGAGCATCTCCCCACAAACACAAAGGTCACGGACCCTTTTGAGCTCGTGACTTTCATGCCTCGAGTTTGTCGCACCGCTCATGGTGGGCGAAGGGGGACTTGAACCCCCACGTCCCGAAGGACACTGGCACCTGAAGCCAGCGCGTCTGCCATTCCGCCACTCGCCCGAATGACCGAGGGAGCCTATCACGCACGTAATCCCCTGCCCCAACGCTACGGGCAGGCCGCCCGCATCGCCCGGAACGATTTTCGCACACCGTTGACCAGCGGCGATCCGATTCTCAGAGTTCTGTTGGTCCCGCATTGGTCGCCATGCCCGATACCATGCATATACGCGCTGCTGCCTGCTGAAATGCGGGTCGCATAACCGTGTGAGCAGAACCACCGATACATGCCGAAGGAGGCGATCGCAGACCATGGGGATAGTCGACCGATTCGAGCGCAAACTCGAGGACTCGGTCGGCAATGCGTTCGCAAGAGTCTTCGGCGGATCCATCGTGCCCCAGGAAGTCGAGGCCCTGCTTCGCCGCGAGGCTGACACCGGTGCCCAGGAGATCGGGGGCGGCCAAATTTTGGCCCCGAACGCCTTCGTCATTACCCTCAGTGAGCCTGACTACCGCAAGGTGAGTGCCGACGACGACATCACCTCGAACACATTCGCCAAGCACTTGGAGGGATACATCCATGAGCAGGGTTGGCAAACGTATGGTGATGTGGTTGTCAGATTCGAGCAGTCGTCCAACCTGCACACCGGACAGTTTCGCGCGCGCGGTGCGGTCAACCCCGACTCGACCGCAGGCGGACACGCCCAACCTCGAGAACTTTCGTCCAACGCAGAACCAGGAGTTCCACCGATGACCGACAATCCGAGCTACGGCGGCCAGGGACAGGGTCGGCCCGCAGACGAGCCCTACGACGAGCGCCACCCCCATCCCGATGACGAACGCCAGCAGCCCCCGGGCGACCAGGGTGGCTACCCCCAGCAGGGTGAGCCCAATTATCCACCGCGTGGCGGCTACCCCGACCAAGGCAGCTACCCCGACCAGGGCTATCCGCCGTCGTCCTACGAACAGCGCCCACCCGCAGGCTACGGCCCGCCGCAAGGCGGGTATCCCGACCGGGGCTATCGCCAAGCGCCCCCCGGCTACGGCCCGCCTCCCGGTGGGCAACCCGGCTACGGCTACGGCCCGCCTCCCGGTGGGCAACCCGGCCACGACTACGGCCGCCCACCGGGCCGGCCCGAAGAAGGCGGCTACGCCCCCCAAGGGCGTCCCGGCCACCCCGAACAGGGCGGCTACCCCGATCAAGGCGGCTACCCCGACCAGGGCGGCTACGGGGGCCAGCCTTACGGCCGGCAGGAATACGCCCAGCCCGATTACGGACGCTACGGCGAGCCTCCGGCCGGTGCCGGCTATCCCGACCAGGGTTACGGCGCCACCGGATACGGAAGCGCGGACTACGGGGCCGGCCAGGGCGACCATCCCTCCGCGGGTTCAGCGGTCACGCTGCAACTCGATGACGGCAGCGGGCGCACCTACCAGGTCCGCGAAGGCGCCAACGTGATCGGTCGCGGGCAAGAGGCCCAATTCCGGTTGCCCGACACGGGAGTATCCCGGAGGCATCTGGAGATCCGTTGGGACGGGCAGGTCGCGCTACTGTCAGACCTCAACTCCACCAATGGCACGACCGTGAACAACGCTCCGGTGCAGGAGTGGCAGCTGGCTGACGGTGACGTCATCCGGGTGGGACACTCCGAGATCGTCGTCCGCGTTCACTGAAAAGACGCCCACCGGGGAGAGCGGTCTTCTGCTTGACCCTCGCGTCGATCGCTAGCCAAGTATGGTGGCGGTGCCGAAAGGACGGGACGGAGAGGACGTCAGATGCAGGGGCTGGTTCTGCAGCTGACCCGCGTCGGCTTTCTGTTGCTGTTGTGGCTGTTCATTTGGTCGGTGCTGCGCATCCTGCGTACAGACATCTACGCGCCCACCGGCGCCGTGATGGTGCGACGCGGGCTGGCGCTACCGGGTTCGCTGCTGCCCAAACGTGGCCGCAGACACATCCCCCGTCAACTGGTGGTCACCGAGGGCGCACTAACAGGCACCCGCATCCCCCTGGGCACGCAGCCGGTGCTGATCGGTCGCGCTGATGACTCCGCGCTGGTGCTGACCGACGATTACGCTTCGACGCGCCACGCCAGGCTCTCCCCACGAGGTACGGACTGGTACGTAGAGGACCTAGGATCGACCAACGGTACATACCTCGACAGGGCAAAGGTGACGACGGCAGTACAAGTTCCGATGGGGACACCTGTGCGGATCGGCAAAACGGTGATCGAGTTGCGCCCATGACGCTGGTTCTTCGATACGCCGCGCGCAGTGACCGCGGGCTGGTCCGCGCCAACAATGAGGATTCGGTCTATGCCGGTGCTCGCCTGCTGGCGCTCGCTGATGGCATGGGTGGTCACGCTGCCGGCGAGGTAGCCTCCCAGCTGGTGATCGCCGCTGTGGCCCACCTGGACGACGACGAGCCGGGCGGCGACCTGCTCAGCAAGCTCGACGCCGCAGTCCGCGCGGGTAACTCGGCCATTGCCGAGCACGTCGAAGCCGATCCCGAGTTCGACGGCATGGGTACCACGCTGACGGCGATCCTGTTTGCAGGTAACCGACTCGGTCTCGTACACATCGGCGATTCCCGCGGCTACATGTTGCGCGACGGCGAGCTCACCCAGATCACCAAGGACGACACCTTCGTCCAGACGTTGGTCGATGAGGGTCGGATCACCGCGGAGGAGGCTCACAGTCACCCGCAGCGATCCCTGATCATGCGTGCGCTGACCGGTCACGAGGTGGAACCGACGCTAACCATGCGCGAGGCCCGCGCCGGTGACCGGTACCTGCTGTGCTCCGACGGCCTGTCCGATCCTGTCAGCCATGACACCATCCTGGAGGCGATGCAGATCGCCGACGTCGCCACAAGCGCCGATCGGCTCATCGAGCTAGCCCTACGCGGCGGCGGACCCGACAACGTAACGGTGGTGGTGGCCGACGTTATCGACCATGACTACGGCCAGACCCAGCCAATCCTGGCTGGCGCGGTGTCCGGTGACGACGATCAAAGCGCCCCGCCCAATACTGCGGCTGGGCGGGCATCGGCGTTCAATCCCAAGCGCAATGTCGCCAAACGCGTTGTGCCACAGACCGAAGAGTCTCCCCCCCGACCCCGGTACCGGCGCCGCATAATCATCGCGGCCACAGTGCTGGTCCTGGTGCTGCTGGCCGGCCTGGCCGTCGGTCGCGCGATCGTGCGCAACTACTACTACGTGGGCGGCCACGACGACACCGTCGCGGTCATGCGGGGCGTCCAGGGCTCCTTTCTCGGATTCTCGCTGCAGGAGGCCTACCTCCTCGGCTGTTTGAACGACCACGCCGAACTCTCGCTCATCAGCGCGGATCAGGCCCAGGTGGGCCTGGACTGTCGGCTCCTCGCCGTAAACGACATGCGTCCCTCCGCACGGGAACAGGTGATCGCGGGACTTCCTTCGGGCACACTCGACGACGCCATCAGCCAGATCGAAGAACTGTCCCGCAGCTCGGTACTGCCAGTCTGCGCACCGGCCACTCCGACATCCACCGCCCCGCGCACACCTGCTGCGACGCCGTGGCCGTCCCGACCTTCGACCACCTCGCTGCCCACCTCCGCAGCACCGCAAACCGCACGACCGCAAACCGCAGGACCCGGCCCTGATCCACGCGCCAGCGCGCCCCAAACCCCCCGTACTGTCACGAGCTCCCCCGCGGCCGCTGCGCCCTCGCCTACGACTCCGACCCGGACCCCCTCGCTTGCGGCCCCGACCCCCTCGCCCTCACCTGCGAGCCCGTCGCCCTCGCCCTCGCCCTCGCCCTCGCCCTCGCAGACCGTGACCGCGCTCCCGCCCCCACCACCTGAGCCGGGAACGAACTGCCGGGAAGTGTCGTGACGACCCAACCCCAGGCCCGCGTTTCGGTGACACCTCCATTGCCGACACGGCGCAACACCGAGCTGTTTCTGCTCGGCTTCGCAGCATTGATCACCACCGTGGCGCTGCTGCTCGTCGAGGGCAATCAAGAGCCGGGCCTGCACTGGGGTCTGGCGCGGTACACCGTCGCCTACCTTGCACTCTTTATCGGCGCACACTTGGCGGTGCGCCGATTTGCTCCCTACGCCGACCCGCTCCTCCTCCCGCTAGTGGCGCTGCTGAATGGTTTGGGGCTGGTTATGATTCACCGGCTGGACCTCGCCGAGGGCGAGCCCACAGCCCAGGGGCTTGGCGGCACCGCGAATCAACAAATGCTGTGGACTCTGGCTGGGGTCCTCGGATTCTCCGCAGTAGTGATCTTCCTGCGCGATCACCGCATGCTGTCCCGATACGGTTACGTGTGCGGGCTCACCGGACTCATCCTGCTAGCGATCCCGGCGATCCTGCCAAGCTCACTGTCTGAGCAAAACGGCGCCAAGATCTGGATTCAGTTTCCCGGCTTCTCGATTCAACCCGCGGAGTTCTCAAAGATCCTGCTGCTGATCTTCTTCGCCGCCGTACTGGTGTCCAAGCGCAACTTGTTCACCAGCGCCGGCACCCACGTCCTGGGCATGGACCTACCCCGGCCCCGCGACCTGGCTCCGCTGCTTGCCGCGTGGATCGCCTCGGTCGGCGTGATGGTCTTCGAGAAGGATCTGGGCACTTCGCTGCTGCTCTACGCATCGTTTCTGGTGATGGTGTACATCGCCACCGAACGGTTCAGCTGGGTGGTCATCGGGTTGGCCCTGTTCGCGGCAGGAAGTGTTGCGGCCTACTTCATTTTCGGCCACGTCCGGGAGCGGGTCCAGACCTGGTGGGACCCGTTCGCTGACCCAGAGGGCGCCGGCTACCAGATGATGCAGTCCCTGTTCAGCTTCGCCACCGGCGGTATCTTCGGCACCGGACTGGGCAATGGACAGCCCGGTACAGTGCCCGCCGCGTCCACCGACTTCATCACGGCGGCGATCGGCGAGGAGCTCGGTTTGGTGGGGCTGGCCGCCGTGCTCATGCTCTACACCATCGTCATCATTCGCGGTATGCGCACTGCGATCGCCGTGCGTGACAGCTTCGGCAAGCTGCTCGCCGCAGGACTGGCCACCACCCTGGCGATCCAGCTGTTCATTGTGGTGGGCGGTGTCACCAACCTGATCCCGCTGACTGGTCTCACCACCCCCTGGATGTCCTACGGCGGGTCGTCCCTGGTGGCCAACTACCTGCTGCTGGCCATCCTGGTCCGCATCTCGCATGCCGCTCGCCGGCCGTTCGGTAACGGGCCGGTGCCCGTGGCACCGATCGCTATAGCTAGCACCGAGGTGATCGAGAAGGTATGAACACCTCCCTGCGCCGCATCTCGGTGGCGATCATGGCCCTGATCGTGCTACTGCTACTCAACGCCACGCTCACCCAGGTCTTCACCGCCGGCGGCCTGCGTGCCGA
>DAOUYK010000263.1 GCA_030666145.1 Mycolicibacterium sp.
GTGGCCGACGACCACTACGTGCAAATTTGGCATGGAACCAGGCTAGGTAGCCGATATTGCCTCCGTGTCGCCCCATGTGAAGCGCCCATCACGGTGTCCTTACCTGTGACGGACTGGAACTGTGAGTCAGTTTTCTCACAGCGAACACACCGGAAGGAACATGAGCGTGGTCAACGCAAGTTCTACTAGGCGGAAGTACCGGTATCGAACCGGTCGACGGCAAGTATGGAGGCAAGACATGAGCAATGTGACCCTATGGACCCAGCCCACGTGGAACACCGACCGGTGGGTACGCAACTTCTTCGGCCCAGCTACCGCCAACGATTGGGCAACAGACCGCAAGTTGGGCATCCAACCTGCGGTCGAGGCCGTAAGGGACGGGGACGATGCGGTGATTCGGGTGGATCTTCCCGGCGTGGACGCCGAGAAGGATGTCAACGTCGAGGTCGACAAAGGCCGGATCGTTCTCCGCGGAGAGCGCCGTGACGAGCGCGTAGAAGAGAACTCCGAGGAAGGCGGGCTCCGCACGATCTCCGAGGTGCGGTACGGCTCCTTCCACCGTTCGTTCGCTCTGCCAGCCCACGTCACCGGCGAGGCCATCTCGGCGGCCTATGAGGCTGGAGTGCTGACCGTAACGGTGGCCGGAGCCCACAAAGGTGCCGAAGCTCAGCGCATCGCGGTCGAAAACAGATAACGCCCTCGAGAAGGAGAGTCGGCGGCTCCCACCCGGGACCGCCGGTTCTCCTCATTCACCAGCATCATGTCCAGCGGGCGAGAATCTCTTTGGCCCGCCCGGCCAGAGCCGCCTGCAGGAACGGTCCGAAGCTCACCCGCGCCACCCCCAACGAAGCGAATGACGCAGGGTCGTCCTGGTCCGGCAGACTGATGGCGTTGACCGGCAATCTCAACTCGGACGTCAAGCGCTGCAAAGTCTCCGGGTCGTGACGGCCCACCGGGTACAGCACATCCGCGCCCGCCTCGGCAGCCTCTTCGAGACGCGCGATCGCCCGGTCGACGCGGTCGGCTGCATCGCCCTCCTGACGCAGCAACAGGTCGGTGCGAGCGTTGACCACCATGTGCACACCGGCGGCGTCAGCCGCGCAACGCAACCCTCCGACGAGTTCGGCATGTTCGCCGGCCGACCGTAGCCGCCCGCCGTCGCTGTGCACAGTGTCCTCGATGTTGAGTCCGACAGCGCCGACGGACAACAGTCCTTCGATAAGTCGGACCGGTGTCTGTGCATATCCGGCCTCAATGTCGACCGAGACGGGCACATCGATCACCCCGGTGATCTGGGCAACCCGGGTGAGCAGTTCGTCGAACGTCATTCCCTCGTTGTCGTCCCTACCGATCGAATCTGCGACCGGATGACTGCCGACGGTGAGCGCAGCGAACCCAGCCTCTACGGCCAGCCGCGCAGACCAGGCATCCCACACCGTGGGCAAGATCACCGGATCACCAGGCCGATGTAGGTCTAGCAGCGCCTCAGCACGGCCCTTCAGCTCGTCGTTTGCGACGGGCTCTTCTGCACTCATCGACGTGACCTCTCTCACCACCACTTCGGTGTTGTGAATAGCATCGATTGCGTACTGTAATCCGTGACACCTTCAGCCCAGGGGAGGTCCAATGTCCAGGAGCACCGAGCTCACCGAGCTTCACGAATTGATCGGAAGCCTACGGCGATGTGTCACCTCGCTCGCCGCACGGTACGGCGATAGCCCAGCTACCCGCCGCGTCGTCAACGACGCCGAACGCATCTTCAACGATATCGACCGACTCGATATCGATGCCGAAGAACTGGAGCTCGGCAGTGGCCTCAGTGGGCACCACCAGGTTGGCGAACGCATTGCGATTCCCGACACCCAGTACGATACGGATTTCTGGCGCGGCGTGGACGACGAAGGTCTCGGCGGGACGCGCTGAGCGCCGTGTTCGTGAACTACGGGACACGGGCTACAACAACATAGAAAGGCACCAGTGAGCGCACCCACCGCCGACCGCAAAGCGACCGGCGTCTTTTCGCCTGGTCGCGCGCAGATCCCGCAACGCACACTGCGCACCGATAACTGGCTGAAGTCGCCAATCATCATCGACCTTGGGTTCGCTGCCTTCGTCATCTACGCGACGGTGCGAGCGTTTCTGCAGAACAACTATTTCGTCGCCGAGTACCACTACCTGACGCCGTTTTACTCGCCGTGCGTCAGTGTGGGCTGCACTCCGGAGGCCAGCCATTTCGGACAGTTCCTGCCCGACGTGTGGTGGCTGCC
Source organism: Mycolicibacterium sp. (assembly GCA_030666145.1). Classification (GTDB taxonomy): domain Bacteria; phylum Actinomycetota; class Actinomycetes; order Mycobacteriales; family Mycobacteriaceae; genus Mycobacterium. Next base: position 2,268 of record DAOUYK010000263.1, read on the forward strand.
GTACGCGGCGCTGTCGCTACCATTCCTGCTGCTATTCCGGCTGACCTGTTACTACTACCGCGGCGCTTACTACCGCACGGTATGGCAGGCCCCGACAGCCTGCGCGGTTGCAGAACCACATGCGACGTACACCGGTGAGACGCGCCTTCCGCTGATCATCCAGAACAGCCACCGGTACTTCTTCTACATCGCCGTGATCATCTCGGTGATCAACACATACGACGCGATCAAGGCCTTTCACTCCCCGTCTGGCTTTGGGTTCGGTTTGGGCAACGTGATCCTTGTCGGGAACGTCGTGATGCTCTGGGTCTACACGGTGTCCTGCCACTCCTGCAGGCACGTCGCAGGCGGCAGGCTCAAACACTTCTCCAATCACGCTGTCCGCTACTGGATGTGGACACAGATCAGCAAGCTCAACGTGCGGCACAAGCAGTTCGCCTGGATCACCCTGGGCACTCTGATGCTGACCGACTTCTACATCATGTTGGTAGCCAGCGGCACTATCTCTGACCTGAGATTCATTGGCTAGCAAGTTTGTTCGCAACGTCAATCCGAAATACAAGTGAGGTTTGATGGCTTCGCACGAAGCTTCGCAGGACGGTCTCGGCCCAAGCGGCTCATCGGCCCCGGAACGCCACCAGTACGACGTCGTGGTCATCGGGGCAGGTGGCGCTGGTCTGCGCGCGGTGATCGAAGCCCGCGAGCACGGTCTGCGGGTGGCGGTGGTGACCAAGTCCCTGTTCGGCAAGGCACACACCGTGATGGCTGAGGGCGGCTGCGCGGCCGCGATGCGCAACGTAAACACCAAGGATTCTTGGCAGGTGCACTTCGGTGACACGATGCGCGGTGGCAAGTTCCTGAACAACTGGCGGATGGCCGAACTGCACGCTCAGGAAGCCCCCGACCGGGTCTGGGAGCTGGAAACCTATGGTGCGCTGTTCGACCGCACCAAGGACGGCAAGATCAGCCAGCGGAACTTCGGCGGGCACACCTATCCTCGCCTGGCCCACGTCGGTGATCGCACCGGGCTGGAGATCATCCGAACCCTGCAGCAGAAGATCGTCTCACTGCAGCAGCAGGACAAGGAGGAACTCGGCGACTACGAAGCACGCATCCGGGTCTTCCACGAATGCTCGATCACCGATCTGATCTTGGACGAGGGGGCAAGCGGAGCGACGGGGGAAGGATCGGGGAAGATCGCCGGAGCGTTCGGCTATTGGCGTGAAACCGGCAACTTCATCCTCTTCGAGGCACCGGCGGTGGTACTGGCGACCGGCGGCATCGGGAAGTCGTTCAAGGTGTCGTCCAATTCCTGGGAGTACACCGGCGACGGACACGCCCTGGCGCTGCGGGCCGGGTCGAACCTGATCAACATGGAGTTCATCCAATTCCACCCGACCGGCATGGTTTGGCCACTGTCGGTGAAGGGCATTCTCGTCACCGAGGGAGTCCGCGGCGACGGCGGAGTACTGAAAAACTCCGACGGCAAGCGGTTCATGTTCGACTACATCCCCCCGGTGTTCAAGGGGCAGTACGCCGAGACCGAAGAAGAAGCCGATCAGTGGCTCAAGGACAACGACTCCGCCCGCCGCACCCCTGACCTGCTGCCCCGCGACGAGGTCGCGCGGGCCATCGTCGCCGAGGTCAAGGCAGGCCGTGGGACCCCCCATGGCGGGGTCTACCTCGACATCGCCTCACGGATGCCCACAGAGGAGATCCGGCGTCGGCTGCCCTCGATGTACCACCAGTTCATCGAGCTGGCCGAGGTCGACATCACCAAAGACGAGATGGAAGTCGGCCCGACCTGTCACTACGTGATGGGCGGTATTGAGGTCGACCCGGACACCGGCGCCGCCAAGACCCCGGGGCTATTCGCCGCAGGCGAGTGTGCGGGCGGCATGCACGGCTCCAATCGGCTGGGCGGCAACTCGTTGTCCGACCTCCTGGTATTCGGCCGCCGCGCGGGCCTTGGTGCGTCCGAGTACGTGAGCGCTTTGTCCGATCGGCCCAGCGTCCCCCAGGAAGCCGTCGACACGGCGACCAAGATGGCGTTGGCGCCCTTCGAAGCGCATGCCAACGCGGAGAACCCGTACACGCTGCA
>DAOUYK010000017.1 GCA_030666145.1 Mycolicibacterium sp.
GAGGAACTGCGTGACACCGGTGTTTCTGCCTCGACCCTGTGCCCGGGACCGGTTCGCACCGGCTTCGGTGAAGCCGCGGGCATTCCCGACGAGGAAGCCGAGAAGCTGCTACCGAAGTTCCTGTGGGAGGACCCCGATGCGGTAGCCAAATCGGCCATCGAGGGCCTGGACCAAGGTAAGTCGGTAATCGTGCCGGGAGCACCCAACCGCGCCGCAGCCGTGCTCAACCGCCTTCTACCGCACCGGATGCTGCTCCCCTTACTCGCTCGCAGCCACCCGGGTCGGCACAAACCCTGAATTGTCCCTACACCGGGTCGAACTTCGAGATCAGCCAGCGATCGCCGACCTTCTGCAGTGTCACCCGCACGCTCGACGCGGTATCGGTTGGCGGGTCCTGCCCCATACTCACGGTCTGATTGACGAATACCAAGGCCACAGCCTCTGTCGGGGTAGCAGACACCGAGGCCGCGGCAGGAACCGAGGCGACCGCTGCGATCCGCTTCTCCTTCGCGCCCGGGATCACCACGTCGGTCGTCAGCGCGATGTAGGACTCGCGGAAATCCCCGGTCAGCAGGTCCCGCGCCGCCACAAGCTGCTCTTCGACAGTGTCTGGATGGTAGGACAACAGCGCAATCGTCGTATCCTTGGCGGCCTGCACAGAGGTTATTGCCGCAATCTGACCAGCGCGGACCGGGTTGTCCTGCCACTTGAGGTATCCAGCGCCCAACGCAAGTACCAGAGCCAACGCCGGCAGCACGCCGAAGGAGACGACGCGCGACCATTGAATGTGCCGCTTCGACGTGACCCGGTCGACCTTGTCGGCCTCATCAGCCCCGTCGGCCTTGTCCGCAGACTCGTCAGCCTCACCGGCGTCTTCGGTCTTCTTGACCTCGGCAGCCTCGTCAACCTTGGTCTCAGCACCCACAGCTGTGTCGTCCTCCGGGATTGTTGCCACCTTCTCGGCATTCTCGTCTTTGCTCACGGCACGAACTCCACGTTGGACACCTTGGCTTCGTCGCCAATCTTCTCCACCAGGATCCGCATCCGCCAAGCTCGCGGTTGCTGGTCGGGCGCACCGGCGTTTGACGTCTCGACGGTGACGGCGACGAGCACCTCAGCCTCGTTGTCGCCCTCGGACTCCAGTCCCGCCTCGGCGATTGTCCCCGCCGACGTCGACTGCGCCTGCTTGACGACCTCAACGAATGGCTGCGCACGCTGTTGGAAGTCGTCGTAGAAGGTGCCCGTTGCCGAATCAAGAATGCGCTGGACGTCGCCCTCGGCGTTCTCCCAGCCGATGGTGGTGAGGTTCAGCGCACCCTGCCTCCCCACCTGCAGGAACAAGTTGCGCTGCTCATCGGCCTGCCGCGATTCATACGTGCGGAATCCGAGCCAACCGGTCAGACCCGCCAACGCCACCACCCCGACCAGGCCCGCGATCAGCGCCACTTTGACGTGCGACATTGGTGTCCGCGCAGATGTCGCCGCACCCTCAGCGTCATCGTCAGTCTCGCCCGCCTCGGCCTCGTAGTCCGCGACAGCTATCGCGGCCTCGTTACCGGCATCCGCGTCAGTAACCGCCGTGGCGTCGTCGGTGTCGGTCGGTTCGACGGCACCAGACTCCGGTTCGGGGGCGGTTGAGCCCTCTTCACCGGCTTTCGGGTTCGGCTCCGACGTCGACTCTGTCAATTCCCCGTCGGGGGCAGCAGCATCGTCTGCCATGTTTGCTCCTCTACGGCACTCTGGGCCAGATTGGACTGTGTGTACACACGTCCGTCCGGTCCAACGTACGTGCCGCTCGCCGGGTCATATTCGGCAGCCGCCACCGGCGGCGGTGCCGGAGCCGGCGCCGGAGCCGCTTCTGCAGGTGGCGAGCCTGGCCGGATGTGGGGGACGGACTGTCCGGAAGCGGTCGCGTTCGGGTCGCCCTTCCAGTTGTATCCGTCGTTCAGCGGCACGTAGTTCTCGTCGCTCTCACACAGTTTCACTGTCGGTCCGCGTTTGCCGGGCCGAGTCACGCAAGGCAGGTTGCGAGCACCGCGTACGTTGAATGCCGAATCTTGGGGCACACGGCAGTACAGATCGCCGTCCGTCCGACTGGGGTAATCCTCGAAATTCGCTGACCGCTGCTGCTGGGCCGGCAGAAAGCCCGTCGTGCAGGGAGGAGGCACGTTCAGGTTGAGGTTGATGGCGAGATAGTCACCCATGTAGTCCTGCTTGGTGTCGCTCTTGGCGACACCCACAGCCTGGGTCACGGCGGTGCCCTGCGGAAGCAGCACCAGTAACTGCTCGAGGCTGGGCTGGTAGGTGACCGCGACCTCCCCGACACTGGCCAGGTTGGCGAGCACGATCGGCAGGGTGGGTTGCAACCGGTCGAACAACGCACGAACCTCCTCGGCGGCGCCGGAGCCATTGCTCAGGATGCCCGACACCGAACCGTCCTCACTCTGCAGCTGACCGGTGATGCTCGCCAAGTTCCCCGCCCAAGCCCTGATTGAGCCAGCGGTGTCTGTCTGCGAGTCCAACAGGGGCTTGGACTCGTCGATCACTGTTATCAGCGAATCCAGGTTCTGTCGGGCGTCAATGGCCAGAGTTGTTGAACCGGAGACCAATCGGCGCAACTCCGGCCCAAGCCCACCTACGGCGATGTAAGCCTCATCGACAACTGTCCGCAGGTTGTCCTTGGGGATGACTTCCAGGCCACGATTTGTCAGATCTAGGACTTTGTTCACGTCTGTCGGCACCCTCGCTCGATCCCGCGGGATGACGTCGCCGTCGCGCAAGGTGGGCCCGTCGGCGCTCTGGGGCACCAACGCGACGAACAGTTCGCCGACCGCCGACCGACTGTGCACCTCGGCCACGAGGTCAGCGGGGATCTTCACGCTCGAATCGAGTGAAAGGTCCGCCGCGACGCCAGAATCAGTGAGGTTGACGCTATTGACTAGCCCGACGTGCGAGCCCCGGTAGGTGACGTTGCTTCGCTCATACAGTCCGCCGGACTTGGGTAGTTCCAGGGTGACTCGGTACTCACCAATTCCCAACATCGCCGGGATGCGCATATACCCGAACACCATGATGCCGATGGCCGTCAAGGCCAACACTGAAAAAATCGCTAGCTGAATCAACATCTGCCTAGTCACATGCATGTCATCGCCCCTGATCCCAGCGGTACGGCGCGAGCAACGGGTTGCCCTGCGTAGTCCCGGGCGACTTCCACGCCACGGAGTTGGAGAAGCCCCCTGTACATGGGCTCGGCATCTGCCCGATCGTGCGTCCCCATTGCAACTCCAACCAGGTCAGATCGCACTCCCATCGCGTGCCGGTGAAGAAGCCCTGGCCGATGCGGCTCAGTGTCAAGTCGACAACCAGCGTCAGGTTGCCATAATCGCCACGCATCCAGTTGGTCAGCGTCTCTTTCGGGAACGGGAACGTGGGCAGGAAGCTAAGTGCCCGCGTCAGAGCCGGACCGGCATCAGCCAGGGACTGCAGCACCGGGCCAAGATCCTTGAGCTCCTGGATGAGCGCTTCCTTGGTTTGGTTGACCGAGTCCGCGGCCAGCGCGCTGAACGTGCCGAGCTGCACAAGGGCCTCGGACAACGAGTCGCGTTGGTCGCGCAGCACCGATAGTGCGTCGGGGATCGTTTGGAGCGCCCTGTCAACTACGGGCTTCTGTTCGGCAATCTGCCCGACCAGGCTGTCAAGGCTCTCCGAGGTAGCGATGATGTCGTCGGTCTGATCGTCAAGGTGCCCGACGGCGATATCGAGCTGCTCGATCAAGCTGCGCAAATCCTTCTCACGACCCGTGAACGCGATACTCAGCGCCGCGGTGACGTCCTGCACGTTGCCCAGACCGCCACCGTTGAGCAGCAGCGCGACCGCCGAAAGCGCTTGTTCGGTGGTCGGGAACGCACCCGCAGAGGCGAGCGGTATCAAATCACCTTCCTTGAGTCGAGGCTGGGGCGGAGCGTCGGCGTCGGCCGGCGGCGCTGCCAACTCGATGTGCTGCGAACCGAGCAGGCTGGTCTGACCGACCTTGGCGGTAGCGTTGGCGGGCAAGTCGACATTACCTTCAAGCGTCATGGTTACCAGGGCGTTCCAGCCCTGGCGCTCGACATTCGTCACGGTGCCGACGTTGACATCGGCTACCCGAACCCGAGAGTTCCTTTCGACATTGTCGATGTCTGGCATTTGGGCCTGAATCGTAAACGAGCCCGGGCCTACACCCTCGACACCAGGCAGCGAAATCGAGTTCAATCCATGCCAACCGCATCCCGATGTCACCAAAGCCAGGGCGAGTAGAGCGACACCAACCCCGGTCCGCACCCGCACTGCCGACCTCATGAGCCTTCTCCAACCGGCATCATCAGCCCGAGAAGCCCATGGTTGGGGCTCGTCGCCGCGGCCTTCTCAGCGGGCAGCGGCGGCGGTGCCAACACAGGGACGGCCGGTACCGGTACCCCGTTGACGGAGTTGCCGAGCGGGGGCGGTGGCGGCGGCACATAGGCCGGCGGCGCAGCGGCCGGCGGCGGCGCGGGCGGCGGCGTACCGCCCGGCGGTACGTAGTCGGGACGCAGCCAATCCTCGCTGAAGGTGAGCTCGTTCGGCCGCGTGGTGGCACCAATGAGCTGGTTCAGCGCCAGCGGCGGGTAGTTGAACTGCCGGTTTTTCATGATCGGCGCGAGGTACTGCACGCACAGCTTCGCCGACTCCTCAGCACCGAGACGGGATGCGGCTTGGACTGCGCCGCAGAGGAACTGGATCGGGTTGGCGAAGTTATTGACCGCCAGGATCATGCTCACCGCACCCTGCGCGGGCTGCCAGATGTTGACGTAGTTCTGAATCGAGGTGGGCGCTATGTGCAGGAACTGCTCAATGTCGTCGAGACTCTCGTAGAGCGCTGTGGTCACACCCTCCAGCTTGTCCGATGTCGTGCCCAGCGCCTCGCGATTCTCGGCGACGAAGGACTGCACGTCACCGACCACAGCGCTGAGGTTCCTCACCGCACCAGCTACTTCGCCGGGATCATCAGCCAACAATCCGGTGACCGAGGCCAGGTTCTGGTTCAGCTGCCGCATCAGGCTCGTGCTGTCCTGAAGTGCCGAGACCAGGGTAGCCAGGTTCTTGATCGTGGAGAAGACGTCGGTGCTGTGATCGCCAAGCGCCGAGAACGCCTCCGACAGCTTGATGACCGTCTCACGGATGTTAGTGCCCTCGCCCCGCAAGTGATCAGCTGTCGTGTTGATCACCGACCCCAGCGGACTCACCCCGCCGGGCTCGGTCGGCTGCAGTGTCTCGGCGAGCGTTTGCAACTGGTCTCGCATGTCGTCCCACTCGACAGGCACCGCCGTGCGCTCCTCGGGGATCACGGTGTTGTCGCCCATCACCGGCCCGCCGGTGTATACCGGCGTGAGCTGGATTGCGCGCGAGGTCACCAGCGCAGGCGAAAGGATCGCAGCCTTCGCGTCGGCTGGCACGTCGTAGCTGCTGTCGTACCAGAACGAGATTTTCACCCGTTCGGGCTGGGGTTCGATCGACGTGATGCCGCCGATAGGCACCCCAAGAACGCGGACTTCGTCGCCGACGAACATGCCGTTGCTGTTTTCGAAGTACCCCACCACATGGACACGGTTGACTCTGTCGGTGGTGCGTACGAGGACAGCTACTCCGGCGACCAGCAGCACCACCAGTGCCGCGGTGATCAGCGTTCGCGGATTTCTCATGGTGCACCCTCCACCGTGACGGGCGAAGGTGCTTCACCTGGGACGGAAGAGGCGACTGGCCGCGGCGTCGGTATCGCTACGGACTCCAGTCCCGGCGGAGCCAACGCAGGCGGGCCCGGCGGCGCAGCACCGGGTGGTGGTGGAGGCAGCGGTTCACGGTAGGGGTAGCAACCCGTGGGGCCGGGCAGCGCCAATCCGGGCAGGCCGCACCCCTGGTCGCCAGGATTGCCGGTGATCGCATCGGGAATCGTCATATGGGGTTCCCCACCCTGGCCGGTCCGCGGGTACGGTATCGGCATCGCGGGCGTTCCGGGCTGCCCGACGGGTGGATCGGCGCGCTCGGAGGGCAGCAGCACATTCGGGTCCAGGCCGAGGTCGGAGAAGGCCACGTCGATGAACGGCTGCAGGAACTGTCCGGGCAGCAGATTGCCGATGTAGTTCTTGAAGAACGGACCCGAGGAGACACTCTCGCCCAATGACATGATGTATGGGTTCAACAACTTCAGTGACTCCTGCAACCGCTCCTTGCGGTTGTCCATGATCGTCAGGGCGCCGTTGAGTTTTTCCAGCGCCGGTTTCATGGTCTCGCGGTTCTCGCCGATGAAACCTTGCAATTGCAGGCTGAGTGCGGAGATGTTGCCGGAGATCTGATCCAGCGCCGCGCTCTGCATCTGGAGTTCTCCAAGCAGCGCGGCTGTGTCGGCGACGAGGCTCACCACCTGATCACTGCGTTCGGCCAGCACGGTGGTGGCCTTGTTGGCGTTGCTCAGCAGGTCGCGTAACTCCGCATCGCGCTTGCTAAGGGTGTCGGAGAAGCGCGCCACGCCCTCTATCGCGATCTTCAGCTGCGGCGGCGTGTCGGCAAACGTTGCGGAGAGCACCCTCAGCGAGTCGGAAAGCTGATCGGTGTTCAGGCCGCTGATCGTGGTCGACAGATCACCCAGGGCGTCGGGAAGCTGGTAGGGCGACCGGGTGCGGTCAAGCGGAATGGTGCCGTCCTGTTGGCCGTCTCCACGGGCTGTGACCTCCAGGATCTTGTTCCCCAGCAGCCCCTTGGTCTTGATCGCGGCTTCAGTGCGGTCACCGAGCCGGATGCCCTTGTCCACGGTGAACTTCACCCGCACCTGGGGTCCGTCCAGCTCGATGGACTTGACCTGGCCGACTTTGAAACCCGAAAGCTGCACGGCTGCATCAGGGTTCAGTCCGCCGGCCTCGGCGAAGTACGCCGTGTACTCGCGGCTTTGGTTGACGAACGGCAGTCGATCGAAGTTCACCGCCCCGAGCACGACCGCCACTGTGATTACAAGGCCGACCGCGCCGATGACGAACTGGTTGCGCTCGCTGAAAGACTTCATCGCGGCGAACACCTCCCGGTGGACTGGGCGGCCACCTTGATATACACCGGTTGTCCGCCCTTTCCGTTCATCTTCAAGACGAGGTCACAGAGGTAGAAGCTGAAGAAGTCTCCGTAAATGCCTTGCCGACCAAGCGCCTGGTAGGCGTCGGGCAAGGTGTTGAGGAGATTGTCGAAATAATCGTTGTCGGCCACCACAATCCCGGCAGTTCGGTCAGTCTCCTGGATCGTTTTCTTCAGTGCCGGTCGCGACTCGGCCAGCAGGTCGGTAATGGTGCCCGCCGCGGCGTTGGTGTAGGCCAACCCACTGCTGATGGCCTCGCCGCGGACTTCGAGGCCCTCCACCAGTTCCGAAAGTGCCTCCACTGCCTTGGCGAACTGATCACTTTGGCCCCCGAGTGATCCGAGCACGGTGTTCAAGTTGACGATGACCGAGCCGATCAACTGATCGCGGTCGGCCAGCGTGCTCGTCAGCGCAGCGGTCTGAGCCAGGAACGAATTGATGGTGCCACCCTGGCCCTGCAAGGCAGTGATGAGCTGCCCGGACAGCGCATTGACCTGCTCGGGATCCAGCGCCCGGAACAGGGGTCGGAACCCGCCGATCAGCGCATCGAGATCCAAGGCCGGCGTAGTTCGCGACAGCGGAATGGTGTCCCCCGGGCTCAGTCGCTGCGTCGCGCCGGCCCCTTCTTCCAGGGCCAGATACCGACCACCGATCAGGTCGTCATAGCGAATCACGGCCCTGCTGCCCTCGGTCAGCACCACCGAATCGTCGGCGCTGAACTCGACCAGGGCGGTGGTATCGGGCTGGATCTGGACATCCTTGACCTTGCCGACCTCCACCCCGGCGATCCGGACGAAATCGTTGGTCTCCAGCCCGGTCACGTTGATGAACGCGGCCCGGTACTCATGGCTTTTCTCGCCGAAACGCATTTGCCCGAAGACTGCGAACAGGCCGAACACGCCGAGCAGGCACACGCTCAGGAACACCGCGAGACGCACGGCGTCTGCCCGGATATTCGCTGTCATCGGTTACCTCTCATGCTGATGGGTCGGTTCGGGTCAGGGCTGTCCGGGGATGGGTGGCCCCGCTACGGGCTGTCCGGGCAGCGCCGGAACCGCGGGTGGGACAAAGGGCCAGGGAACCGCAGTGGGTTGCAGGTGCGACGGATTCGGAACCACGAACGGTTCCTGACCTGGCGTCGGCCCGGGATCGCGGGGTGCGCCTGGCGGGGGGGGCGGTGGCAGACCGGGCCACAGCGGGGTGCCGTCCGGTGCGTACAGCTGCGCACCGTAGGCCGGCGCTGGTGGCCAAGGTGGCCCGCCGCGCTGCATCGGTCCGATTGCGGGCCCACCGAACAAGTTGCGGACGCTCGGCGGTTCCGGGTAGCCACGGGTCGCCGGGAAGTAGTTGGCGTATATCGGGAACGCGATGCCGGGGTTGGGGCGGAAGTCCAGGCCGCTGCCGAAGCCGGTGTTGGTCACCATGTTGCGCACCGGCCAGTTCTCCGACACGTCCGGTAGCGAGCCGCAGCCGGGCTTGCCGCCGGGGCCGCCTTTGGCGCCGATGATCGGAAGGTGGGTGGGGTAGTGGTAGGGATCGTCTCCGAACGACAATCCTGCGTCGAGCACGAGTGTGCGGCCGTTACCGCCGGGTCCTTCGTAGCCGCCCTCGTAGAGGGTGTGCTCGGCGCCCATCAGCAGGCACGTGAAGGAGGGACTGTATTTGTTGAGAAGGCTCGTCGTCGGCTCCAGCACGTTGATGGCCTTGACCAGGTTTGCCTGATTGGGCGCCAGCAGGTTGATGCCACTGTTGGACAGCCCAACGGTGGCCAACAACAGGGAATCCAGATCACCGGACTGGTTGACCAACGTGGTGCTGGTAGTGCTTGCCGCGCCCAGCGTAGCCAGGATGTTCTGGGCTGCAGCGCTATAGGCCTCATTGAAGGAATCGAGCGCCTGCAAGTCCGCCCGAATGGTTTCGTGACGCGGGTTCAGGGCAAGGAGGACCTGATTGGCGTCTGTAGTCGCCTGACCCATCCGCTCGCCCTGACCGCGAAAACCGTCGCCCAGGGCTGACAGGGTGCTGTTGAGCTTGGCGACATCGATCTGTTCCAGCACCCCGACCAGGTTTTGGAACACTGTGTTGACCTCGGTCGTCACGTTGCGCGACTCCAGTACGTCTCCGGCTTTGAGCCGCTGCGAAGTCGGGTTCTTCGGGTACACCAGATCGACAAACTTGGAGCCGAACACCGTGGTGGCATTGATTTGCGCCTCGACGTTGGCCGGGATGAACTGCAACTTGTTCGGGTCGATCTCAAGGCGCAACGCAACCGGCGACTTTTCCTGGCCTGTCACTGCGATGTTGGAAACTTGGCCCACCTGGACGCCACGCAGCTTGACCTTGGCATTGTCGTCCAAATTCAGACCTGCTCGCTCGGAGGTCAGGGTCACTGGGACAGTGGACTTGAGATTTCCGGTGAACAACGCGATGGTCAGCCACACGGCCCCAATGACCACCGTTGCCAGAATTAGCGTCCACCACCCGGGATGCAGACCGTCGTCGTCCATAGCTCAACCCGCCAGATTGAAGTTGCCGGATTGTCCGTATACCGCCAGCGAGATCATCACGAGCACGAAAGCGGACAGGATCATCGATGTACGCACCCCGCGCCCGACGGCCTCGCCGACTCCAGCCGGCCCGCCACGCGCGGTGTAACCATAATAGGTGTGCACCAGCATGATCACTATGGCCAGCGCCACGCATTGGCCCAACGACCAGAAGAGGTCTGTCGGGTTGAGGAAGGTCCTGAAGTAGTGGTCGTAGACGCCGGTCGACTGGCCGTAGATCACGGTGGTGCCGAATCGGGCGGCCCAGAAGGAAGCCAGTACACCGACGCAGTAGAGCGGAATGACCACAATCAGCCCGGCAACCACTCGAGTGGAGGCCAGATAGGCGATGCTTCGGATGCCCATCACCTCCAGTGCGTCGATCTCCTCGCTGATCCGCATCGCACCTAGCTGGGCGGTCGCGCCCGCACCGATGGTGGCCGACAGCGCGATCGCCGTCGTTGCCGGCGCGATCAAGCGCACGTTGAAGAAGGCTGAGGCAAAGCCGGTCAGTGCCTCTACACCGATCTCGGCGAAGTCGGTGTAGCCCTGCACCGCAATAATCGCACCGGTGGTCACGGTGAGGAAACCGACGATCGCGACCGTACCGCCGATGACGATCAACGCCCCTGCGCCCAAACCCATCTGGGCGATGAGGCGGAAGAGCTCAACGCGGTAGTGGGTGACGGCGGTGAGGATCGACCGAAGCGTGTGTCCGTAGAACTGGGTCTGCACGCCGACGTCGTTCCAGGGGTCAGCGATGGCCCGAAACCGGCGCTTAAGCCAGGGGAACTGGGAGTGCGGGTGTGAAACTGTCACATTGTCACCTTCACCGCGACGGCGGTTGCGACGATGTTGATCGCGAACAGCGCCATGAATGTGAACACCACGGTCTCGTTGACCGCGTTGCCGACACCGGCCGGGCCCCCGCCCACCGAAATGCCCTTGTAGCAGGCGATGAGGCCGGCCGACAGCCCAAACAGCGCCGCTTTCACCAGCGCGATGAAAACGTCAATGGAGCCAATGATCAGCGTCAAGCCGGACGCGAAAGCCCCTGGGGAGACGTTCTGGACGTACACGGTGAAGAAGTAGGCGCCTGCCAACCCCACCAGGATCACCGTCGCTGATAGCGCCAACGACACCAGCATCGCCGCCAGAACGCGTGGAACGACAAGCGCCTGAATGGGGTCAATACCCATGACGCGCAACGCGTCGAGCTCCTCACGGATGGTTCGAGCACCCAGGTCCGCGCACATGGCTGTCGCGCCCGCGCCTGCGACCACCAGCACTGTCACGATTGGACCGATCTGCCGCACGGTGCCGAGCGCGGCTCCGGTGCCCGAGAAGTCCGCCGCGCCGAATTCCCGCAGCAGGATGTTGAAAGTGAAGGTCAGCAGCACGGTGTAGGGAATGGTCAGCATGAGCGTCGGCACAATCGACACGCGCGCGACAAACCAGGATTGAGAGATGAACTCGCGCCATGCGAACGGTGGCTTGAACAAGGCCACGAAGGTGTCGAGCATCATCGAGAAGAAACCGCCGAGCGCACGGACGGGTTTGCCCACAACGCTGGAAGCAACCATCTACCGGATACCCCCTCGTGTGCCGCTCACCGCCATCGACAGCTGTCCTCCCACCAAGAACCCGCGCCAAACAGGCTTGGGGAGACGTTACACATGAGTGGACGTTGACGAACCGTATATCAACAAATAATGGTGCGGAAACCTGGGACCGTTTCCGCGCGTCGCCGCGCGGACCATTGGGTGTGCCCCGGCTCCAGTGTCTCTGCGGCGTTCGAGGCCGTTGGTAGCAGCTACGGCCTGATCAGCGCACGGATCACCCCGCTCTGCAAGGTTGAGAACCGGGTGGGCAGCTCCGAATGCCGCCGGTTCACAGTCGAGGGGCCGATGCGTTAAAGATCGGCGGTCGCGTACTCCAACTCCCCCGTTGAGCTCTCACGGGTGCGTGAGAACGATCGAAAGGGCCCTCGGGCCCCCGTTGGATCCCCAGACGGCCAAAGATCCCGCGCTCGGTAACGTGATGCTTCGTAGCCGGCGAGAGGACATCGGTGAGTGATACCCGCAGTGAGTCAACAGCCGTGATTTTTCGCGGCGCCGAAGGGCTGTCCCTGGTTGCCGACGAATGGAACAACCCGGACGCGACGCAGCAGTCCGGCCAGGAGTTCGACAGTTCCCGCCCGTCAGTCCTGCTGTTGCATGGTGGCGGCCAGAACCGCTTCTCCTGGAAGGACACTGGGCGGATCCTGGCCTCCCACGGCCTGCACGTAGCCGCGCTCGACAGTCGCGGCCATGGCGACAGCGATCGCTCACCGGCAGCGAACTACACGGTGGAGGCGTTATGCGCGGATACCTGCGAGGTGCTCCGGCAAATTGGACGACCGGCGGTCCTCGTCGGCGCGAGTATGGGCGGGCTGACCGGAATACTCGCAGCACAGGAAGCCGGCCCGGACAGCGTCCAACGACTGATCCTGGTAGACGTCGTGCCGCGCTACGAGAAGGACGGTAGCGCCCGAATCCGTGACTTCATGTTCAGCCACGTACATGGGTTCGAGTCGCTGGAGGATGCCGCCGAGGCGGTGGCCGTCTACTTGCCCCACCGCACCAAGCCGCGCAGCCCCGAGGGGTTGAAAAAGAACCTGCGGCAGCGCCATGGCCGATGGTATTGGCATTGGGATCCGGCTTTTCTGACCAAACCGGATGAGGATCCGTTCGTGCGAGTCGACTTGCTTGAGCGAGCAGCGATGAATCTGACCATCCCGATTCTGCTGATTCGCGGAAAGCTCTCCGACGTAGTCAGTGAGGAAGCGGTCCAAGACTTCCTGGAGAAGGTGCCCAACGCCGAGTTCGCCGAGTTGACCGGGGTGGGGCACACTGCCGCCGGCGACGACAACGACGCGTTCTCTGAGGTGGTCGAGCAATTCATCCTGCGATGAGGGCTCCTGCGCCGCCATCACAGGACCGGCATTCAATACTTGACCCGTGACCGGAGTGCAGATCGCGGCCTGCGCGCTAGCGGTGGTCGTCATCGGCGAGGCGATCGCGCTGGTCGTGCTGGTACTGCGCCTGCGGGCAGCCCGGGAAGAATCCGACGACCTTCGTCGTCGCGTCGACACTCGCAATCTGCTGCTCTCCGGCGGGACCAAAGCCGTCAAGACTGTGTGGCAGACCGCCAACATCCTGCGCACAGACGGGTTTGGCGCAGCTGTCCAGTCCTCGATCGAGGAGCTCGCCGACTGGGCCGAGGTCGAGAGACCCGACCTGGCACGGCTGGCACCGAACGGCAAGGTCTCGATCATGTTCTCCGACATCGAGGAGTCCACGGCCCTCAACGAGCGTATCGGCGATCGGGCCTGGGTCAGGCTCATCGGCAAGCACGACAAGTCTGTGCACCGGCACGTCAGCAGTCACGGAGGCTACGTAGTCAAGAGTCAAGGTGACGGATTCATGGTCGCCTTCGCCAGACCGGATCAGGCGGTCCGGTGCGGAATCGAGATTCAACGCTCACTGCGCAAGCACCCCAACGGTATTCGCGTGCGCATGGGAATCCACGTCGGCAAGTCGGTCCGACGTGGCGATGACCTGTTCGGACGCAATGTCGCGATGGCGGCGCGGGTAGCCGGGCAAGCCGACGGCGGCGAACTCCTGGTAAGCGCGCCGGTGCGTGACGCCATCGTCGACGTTCAGGACAACGCCGACATCAGTTTCGATGAGGGTCGGGAAGCCGAACTCAAGGGCTTCGCCGGGGCGCACATGCTGTACGCGGTGGCGTTCTAGACGGACTTGGCCTCAGCCTCAGCCAGCCGTTGATGCAGGCGGGCCCGGATGTCGTCCGGGGTGTAGGAATTGCGTCGACGTTGATCGCGCGCGACGAGCACACCGCCTGCTACGACACCAGCGACACCGGCAAGTCCGACCCACTTCCAGATTCTGCGCATGGACTCAGTCTGCCTAAGCTGTGGGGGTGAATCCAAGCACGGTGTCACTGCAGCGCGCGCTGGACGAGACCCGCACCGGCGACATCTGGTTGTTCCGCGGACACTCCCGCCCCGACCGCGCCATCCAGTCAATGACAAACAGCCCGGTCAATCATGTTGGGATGACGGTCGCGCTTGGCGATTTGCCCCCACTGATCTGGCATGCCGAGCTTGGCGACGAGCTCGTCGACATGTGGACGGGTACCAATCATCGTGGGGTGCAGCTCAACGACCTGGGCCAAGCCGTGGAGCGCTGGACCGAGACCTATGACCAACGCTGCTGGCTGCGTCAACTCACGCCCTATGCCGGTCGTGATCAGGAGGACCGCGCTCTGCAGGTGATAGCGAGGATGGACGGCACTCCGTTCCCGACCACAGCCCGGCTGACGGGCCGCTGGATGCGTGGACGCGTACCTAACGCCCCCGACTTCACCCGTGGGATCCCGTTCGTGCACAAGAAGGTTCGCCAGTCCGCTGAACGTAGGAAGGCGGAGAAGTTCAGTGCCGGACTGGAAACCGCGTACTGCGCCGAGACAGTCGCCATCACCTACGAAGAGATGGGTTTGTTGAGGACCGAGAAGCAATACAATTGGTTTGATCCAGGATCTTTCTGGAGTGGAGATACGCTACCGCTGGCAGCCGGCTACCGGCTCGGCGAGGAGTTATCTGTCCTCCCCTAAGCTGAGGTGGCGCCATCTCAGCGGCGAAACGCCGACAGAGGTGGCGCCATGCCCGCAAGGCAGGTGGTTTGCTGTTCACCAGCACACTCATTCGGCACCGCAACGAGGGAGCGCAGGCATGCCGACGCAGACCGAACCCGCCCCGCCACGGGACGCCCCGGTGCGTGGGGTGCGCAAAGCTAAGGGTTCGGCCATCTCCATCGTGTTGGCGTCGATCGCGACACTTGGCATCGTCTTCGGAATGCTGCACTCGGCCGATGAGGAACCTGCGCAGACGCAATCCCTTCCCGCTCAGCCGAATACCGTACCCAAGCAGGTTGTCGCGCCGGCCAAGCCGACAACTGTGGCGCCGCCGCCTCAACCTGCCGGGCTCGCGATGGACGATCACGGTTTTATCGACAGCACCGCGCGTTGCGACGCCCGTCAGCACGCCGTCGCGATTGCGCGCACCACACGCTCGGCGATGGTGATCTGTCGCAAAGCCGACGGAACCTATGAATACACAGGAACCCGGTTACTCGACGGGGCATTCCTGCGGTTAGACGATGTGCGGGTGATCCCGGCAGGCTTCGAGGCCCGCAACGACGACACCACCTATCGGCTGTCGCCGACCGAATTGGTAGTGATCACCGGTGAGGACCTGTTCAGCCGTGACGCAATTGTGGACTACCGGGCTGGCTGACCTGGGCTTCGCATCCGCCCGCTAGAACGTCGCAGAATACGGACCGAGCAGTTGGCAATCCGGTGCGGGCGGCTGTCCGATCCAAGCGCCGCATCCCCTGCCCGTCGCGACATAGGTGGCATCGGCAACGTAAGGCTCGGAGTGAACCTGCGCGCGGCCCGTGCTGTCGCTCGGGTAGCAGCGAATGGGCTGATCACCCTGTATCTGCAAACAGGCGACGCTTTGCGTCGGAGTGGCTGGGGGCCCGCACACCTCAGGTGCCACGGTCGCGGTGACCACGTCGACGCCGGCGACCTGCACGATTTGTGGCGGTGAGAGGGTGAAGGAACAAGGAGGAGGCAGAGGAGGAGGCCCCGCATGCGCGACGTCCGCCCCCGACACCCCGGCCAATACGGTGATGACCGCTAACGCGAGAACGTGGCCGACCCTAGTCATACCCCATGATAGGTCGGCGGCGGCGGCCCCCGGAGGGTAAACGGCGCTACACGTTGAACCGGAACTCGACCACATCGCCGTCGACCATCACGTAGTCCTTGCCTTCCATCCGCACCTTGCCTGCGGCTTTCGCGGCGGCCATGGAGCCGGCAGTGACGAGATCGTCGTAGGACACGATCTCAGCCTTGATGAAGCCCTTCTCGAAATCCGAATGGATGACGCCGGCGGCCTTGGGCGCGGTATCACCCTGGTGAATCGTCCAGGCCCGAGCTTCTTTAGGGCCAGCCGTCAGGTACGTCTGCAACCTCAGCGTATGAAAACCCGCCCGCGCCAACGCATCTAGGCCGCGCTCGGTCTGACCGATCGACTCGAGAAGCTCGGCTGCCGACTCCTCATCGAGTTCCTGGAGCTCCGCCTCAATCTTGGCGTCCAGGAAGACCGCGTCGGCCGGTGCGACCAAATCACCCAACTCAGCCAGCCGCGCCGAATCGGTGAGCACTGACTCGTCGGCGTTGAACACGTACAGGAATGGTTTGGAGGTCATCAGATTCAGCTCCCGAAGCAGCGACACATCCACACTGCCCGAGAAGAGTGTCTTGCCACTGTCTAGCACTTGCTGTGCCACAGTGGCCGCGTCGAATACAGGCTTGCGGTCCTTGTGAGTCCGGCCCTCTTTCTCCAGCCGCGGCAGCGCCCGCTCCAGCGTCTGCATGTCAGCGAGGATCAACTCGGTCTCGATGATCTCGATATCGGACTTGGGATCCACCCGACCATCGACGTGCACGACGTCGTCGTCGGCGAATACCCGCACCACCTGGCAGATTGCGTCGCTCTCGCGGATGTTGGCCAGGAATTTATTGCCCAGACCGGCGCCCTCGGACGCTCCTTTAACGATGCCGGCGATGTCGACGAACGTCACCGGCGCGGGCACGACTTTCTCGGAGGCAAAGATTCTGGCCAGCTCGCCGAGTCGTGGATCTGGAAGCGCCACCACACCTTCGTTGGGCTCGATCGTGGCGAAGGGATAGTTGGCGGCCAGCGCATCATTGCGCGTCAGCGCATTGAACAAGGTCGACTTTCCGACGTTTGGCAGTCCGACGATTCCCAGATTCAGGCCCACGGCCTTCAGAGTCTAGGAGAAGTCATCGGCACGCCATCGCGTGCTGGCGGCGTCTTGCTATGCGAGCCGGTACGGTCGACCTGTGTCAGGACAGAGCGCGCGGCCGTCGATACCGGCCGATTACCGCTCCACGCACCCCAACTTCCCGGGCGTTCCATGGTGGGGAGCGGTCCTCATCGCAGTCGTCGCCTCGGCGATCGGCTTCGCCTTCGACCTCGGCTCCGGCGGCAAGGAGCTGACCGGAGTATTCGCCGCTCTGTATGCGCTCGGCTGCCTGGCGGCGGTGCTGGCAGTACGGCAGGCCGCGGTGTTCACCACGGTCATCCAGCCGCCGCTGATCCTGTTCGTGATGGTGCCCGGCGCCTATTACTTGATGTACTTCTCCGAGAACGACGGCATCAAGGACATCCTGATCAACTGCGGTTACCCGTTGATCGAGCGGTTTCCGCTGATGTTCTTCACCTCAGCGGCGGTGCTGCTGATCGGCGCTATCCGCTGGTACCTGGGCGCCTCGTCTGAACACAGCACACCGGTGGCAGACGAGGCTAACGCCACCCCCGGCTGGCTCGCGGTGAAGTTGTCCTCACTGCTGGGCAGAGAGTCAGCCTCTGATTCCGCCACGCGGGAGCCACGACGTCGTCATTCGGTCGAGCGGCGCCCCAGCGGCGCACCCAAAACTAACACTGGCCGGTCCTCCCGGGCGGCGCGCGGCCGCCCGCCCGCCAAGCGCGCCGGGGCCCCGTCCCGTTCGCGGCATGCGCGTCCGCCCAACACAGAGGTCACCGACCCGGCCATGGATGCACATCGTTCCCGCCCACGCCGCCCCCGACCCGACGCGCCGCCCCCTGCCGAGCCGCACCGTCGCCCCCGTGCACCCTCGGAACGGGACCCCCGTCCAGGCGTCCCGCCAAGCGAACGCCGGGCAACCCGCGACCGGGCCGAGCGCCACAAGCGTCGGCAACCGCGCCGCCGCTACGAGGGCTACGAGGGCTACGAGGGCTACGAGGCGCTGGAACCGCATGCTCCAGTGGAAAACAGATCGCACCACCCAATCTCCCGGGCGCGTTACCGCGGTGCAGACGACGTCGACGACCAGCCAGAATACCGGACCCAGCGGCGCGGCCAACGCAATGCCGAGGCCGACCGGTGGGACTACGACGTCTAAACGCGGTGTAAGTGAGCCGCGGGGCTAACGCCGCGCCGGCCGGATCTCTCGAGGCAAGGCGAATACCAACGTCTCGTTGGCCGTGGTTACTGGCTGCACGACGCCAAAGCCGTACTCGGCCAACCGCTCCAGCACCCCACGCACCAGCACCTCGGGGACCGACGCGCCGGAGGTGACGCCCACTGTCGTCACGCCCTCCAACCACTGGGGCTCGATGTCCTCGGCGTAGTCCACCAAGTACGAAGCATCGGACCCCGCACCCAGGGCGACCTCAACCAGGCGGACGGAATTGGAGGAGTTGCGCGAGCCGACCACGATCACCAGTTGGCATTCTGGTGCCATCGCCTTGACCGCGACCTGACGGTTCTGGGTGGCATAGCAGATGTCGTCGCTGGGCGGATCCTGCAACGTCGGGAAGCGCTCACGCAGCCGCCGCACGGTCTCCATCGTCTCGTCAACACTCAGAGTGGTCTGGGATAGCCAGATGATCTTGCCGGGGTCGCGGACGACGACGTCGTCGACAGCATCCGGACCGTCAACGAGCTGCACGTGATCCGGGGCTTCCCCAGCGGTACCAACAACCTCTTCGTGTCCCTCGTGGCCGATCAGCAGAATGTCGTAGTCGTCGCGAGCAAACCGCTTGGCCTCGTTGTGAACCTTGGTGACCAACGGACAGGTGGCGTCGATGACTTTGAGGTCACGCTCGGCCGCGATCTGGTGCACAGTCGGTGCGACACCGTGCGCTGAGAACACGACTATCGCGCCCTCGGGCACCTCGTCGGTCTCTTCAACGAAGACCGCACCCGCGTTGGCCAGCGTCTCGACGACATGGCGGTTGTGGACGATCTCGTGGCGCACGTACACCGGGGCGCCGTGCTTCTCCAGTGTGCGCTCGACGGTCTCCACCGCGCGGTCGACGCCAGCACAGTATCCACGGGGTTCGGCCAGCAGCACCCGCTTACCCGAATCTGCACCGGCAACCGAGTTCAGAGCACTTTGGCTGGCGCCCGGAACACCCATGTTGACAGTCGGCGACATGCCTACGAGGGTACTGAACTCACCCCAAACCGCCCAGCCGTAGGCTATAGGTCATGGCAACAGCACCGTATGGAGTCCGTCTGTTGGTAGGTGCGGCGGTGACCGCTCTTGAGGAAACCCGCAAGCTGCCCCAGACCGTCCTCATGTACCCGATGACCGTGGCAAGCCAGATCGCCCAGCTGGTGATGAAGATGCAGCAGGATGTGGCTGACCTGGTCAACAGAGGCGACGAGACACTCGGGTCGCTATTCCCGGCCAAGGAGGGGCAACCCGAGTGGGCGACCTTCGACGACGAGTTCGACACGGGGGACGACGGCGGCGGTGACGTGTTGGACCTGCCCGTCCGAGACGGCGAGCGGCTGACCGAGGGGCGCTTTGCGCTGTTCAGTGACGAACCGGAGAAGCCTGCTTCCGCGCCTTCCGGGGAGCCGGTATCCGCTGTTATCACCGCTACTCTCCCGCAGATCGTTGCCGAGCTCGGTTACGAGGAGTTGACGCTCGCCCAACTGCGTGCCCGGTTGACGTCGATGCGGGTCGTAGAGCTGGAGGCGCTGCTCACCTATGAGGAGTCCAGCAAGGCGCGCGCTCCTTTTCAGACACTGCTTGCCAACAGGATCACCCGCGCGTCGGCCAAGTGAGCGCCGTCGCGCCGGGACAGTCGGCGGACAACCCGTTCCCCGTTCGCGCGGTGGCCATCCGCGTCGCAGGGTGGATCGACAGACTCGGCACCGTCTGGGTGGAAGGCCAAATCGCACAGCTGACAATGCGACCAAGCTCGAACACTGCCTTCATCACGCTACGTGACCCGGCAGCCGACATGTCGCTGTCGCTGACCTGCCCCCGTTACCTTGTGGTCAACGCCCCGGTGAAGATGATCGAAGGTACCCAGGTGATCGTATTCGGCAAGCCCAACTTCTACACCGGACGAGGCACCTTCTCGCTGCGCGTCAGCCAAATCAGGGCGGTCGGAATCGGTGAGCTGTTGGCCCGAATCGAGCGACTGCGCCGGCTACTCGACGCTGAGGGCCTGTTCGATCCCCGCCTGAAGCGGCCGATCCCGTTCCTGCCCAGAACCATTGGGCTGATCACCGGACGGGCATCGGCCGCCGAACATGACATCACCGCCGTCGCAAGAAGTCGCTGGCCCGCGGTGCAGTTCGCAGTGCGCAACGCGGTGGTGCAGGGGCCCAACGCCGTACCCCAGATCGTCGAGGCTCTGCGGGCACTGGACGCCGATACGGAGATCGACGTCATCGTGCTCGCGCGTGGCGGTGGCAGTGTCGAGGATTTGTTGCCGTTCTCCGACGAGACGCTCTGCCGCGGGATCGCCGCGTGCACGACGCCGATTGTCAGCGCGATCGGCCACGAGCCGGACAACCCGCTGTGCGACCTTGTCGCCGACGTGCGTGCCGCCACGCCGACAGACGCCGCTAAGCGGGTCGTACCCGACGCTTCCTCAGAACAGTCGCTGGTGGTCGATCTGCGCCGGCGCAGCGCACGCGCGCTGCGCAGCTGGGTGCACCGCGAACAGCACACCCTTTCCCAGCTCCGCAGTAGGCCGGTGCTGGCCAGGCCCCTTGATGCAATCCACACGCGCGCCGAGGAGGTCCACCGCGCGCAGACGGCCGCCTACCGCGACATGACGAGACTGTTGGCCACCGAATCACAACGCACCGGACACCTGTCGGCACGACTGTCGACGCTGGGACCGGCAGCGACGCTGGCCCGCGGGTACGCGGTTGTGCAGACGCAGCCAGTAGCGTCTTCCGAGGGCGCAGCGGCACACGTGCTGCAGTCTGTTGCCGAAGCACCGGCGGGCACCCGGCTACGCGTGCGACTTGCCGACGGAACCCTCATGGCGACCAGCGACGGTCTCGAGGCTGGGTGACATCGGTGATGAAGCCTATTGGTGAACTCGGGTACGAAGCCGCCCGTGACGAACTCATCGACCTCGTAGAACAGCTAGAGCACGGCGGGCTGGATCTTGATACATCGCTGAAGCTGTGGGAGCGGGGCGAACAACTTGCGAAACGTTGCGAGGAGCATTTAGCCGGAGCTCGCAAACGGGTGGAGGAGGCGCTGACCGCCCGCGACGATGACAATGGTTGATTCCGAAATCATCTCGACCAACACCTATCGAAATTGAAACACGTTTCAGTTACTGTCGCCCCATGGGCGATACATCGTTGACGACTGAACTTGGCCGAGTCCTCGTGACGGGAGGCTCCGGTTTCGTCGGAGCTAACCTGGTTTCCGAACTACTGGACCGCGGCCACGACGTACGCTCCTTCGACCGTGACCCCTCACCGCTACCCGCACATCCGCGGCTCGAAATATTCCAGGGCGATATCACCGACGCCGATGATGTCGCCGCCGCAGTGGACGGCGTCGACACGATCTTTCACACCGCCGCGCTCATCGACCTGATGGGCGGCGCCTCGGTCACCGAGGAGTACCGCCGGCGCAGCTTCGCCGTCAATGTCAGCGGCACCGAGAACCTAGTACACGCCGCGCAGAAGTGTGGGGTCAAAAGATTCGTCTACACCGCGTCCAACAGTGTGGTGATGGGCGGCCAGCGCATCTCGGGCGGCGACGAAACCCTGCCATACACCGAACGTTTCAATGATCTCTATACCGAGACCAAGGTGGTGGCCGAAAAGTTCGTACTGTCCCAGAACGGGGTACAGGGTTTGTTGACCTGCTCGATCCGGCCCAGTGGCATCTGGGGGCGTGGCGATCAGACGATGTTCCGCAAGCTGTTCGAGAGTGTGCTGGCAGGGCATGTCAAAATGCTGGTCGGAAACAAGAAAACCAAGCTCGACAACTCCTACGTGCACAATCTGATCCACGGGTTCATCCTCGCCGCACAACACCTGGTGCCGGGCGGTACGGCCCCCGGACAGGCGTACTTCATCAATGACGGCGAGCCGATCAACATGTTCGACTTCGCGCGTCCGGTGGTTGAGGCGTGCAGCGAGCCGTGGCCGAAGCTGCGAGTGCCCGGCCGCCCCGTGTGGCTTCTCATGTCGGCCTGGGAGTGGCTGCATTTTAAATTCGGACTGCCCAAGCCGATGCTGGAGCCGACCGCGGTGGAACGGCTCTACCTGGACAACTATTTCTCGATCGCTAAAGCGCAACGCGATCTCGGCTACGAGCCGCCATTCACCACGGAGGAAGCGGTGCAGCAATGCCTGCCCTACTACGTCGATCTGTTCCATCAGATGAAGGCCGAGTCAGCCTAACCATCGATGGCCGCGACAACTCCTATACCGTCGCCTAGTTGAGCCGTTGGATTGGCCGGGCGCTGCTTTGCGGCGAGGTGTGATCGATACACCCGACGATGATCTGAGCGGCCCGAAACTGGCTGAAGTGGAACGCCATTGATGCCGCGACTTGACGAACGTTGACTGAGACTGCTGGCCGACCACCCCAGCCTGACCACTGGGCTTAGGGTGGCACAATCAAAGCCGAAAGCGAGGGCAAGGCATGGGAGACGGAAAACCCAACATCCTGGTGATCTGGGGCGACGATATCGGCATCAGCAACCTGAGTTGCTACAGCGACGGTCTGATGGGTTACCGCACCCCCAACATCGACCGCATCGCGGCCGAAGGAATGCGGTTCACCGACTCGTACGGTGAGCAGAGTTGCACCGCCGGCCGGGCCTCGTTCATCACCGGCCAGAGCGTGTACCGCACGGGCCTCTCGAAGGTCGGCATGCCCGGCGTGGATGTCGGCTTGTCTCCCGAGGATCCGACCATCGCCACGCTGTTGAAACCACTGGGCTACGCGACGGGCCAGTTCGGCAAGAACCACCTCGGCGACCTGAACAAGTACCTACCCACCGCGCACGGCTTCGACGAATTCTTCGGCAACCTCTATCACCTCAACGCCGAGGAGGAACCCGAGCACCCCGACTACCCCACCGAGCAGGAAGCCCCGCGGTTGCGGGCGAAGCTGCTACCGCGGGGAGTGATCCACTCCTGGGTCACCGAAGAAGCCTCCGGGGAAGTCGACGAACGGTTCGGGCCGCTGGGCAAGCAACGTATCGAGGACACCGGCCCGCTGACCAAGAAGCGGATGGAGACCATCGACGAGGAGACGACCGCTGCCTGCATCGACTTCATCAAGCGGCAGAACGATTCCGACACCCCGTTCTTCGTCTGGATGAACACCACCCACATGCACTTCCGTACCCACACCAAACCGGAGAGCCTGGGACAGGCGGGCCGGTGGCAGTCTCCGTACCACGACACGATGATCGACCACGACAAGCACGTCGGCCTGCTCCTGGACACGCTGGATGAACTCGGCCTGGCCGAGGACACCATCGTCGTCTACTCCACCGACAACGGCCCACACGCCAACACCTGGCCCGACGCTGCCACCACCCCGTTCCGCAATGAGAAGAACAGCAACTGGGAGGGCGCATTCAGAGTTCCAGAGCTGATCCGTTGGCCCGGAAAGATCCCAGCCGGCCTGGTGTCCAACGAGATCATCCAGCATCACGATTGGCTACCGACCCTGGTCTCGGCAGCCGGGCAGCCAAACGTGGTCGAGAAACTCCAGCAGGGTCACACCATCGGCCAACAGACCTACCACGTGCACATCGACGGCTACGACCTCTTGCCGTACCTGACCGGCAAGGTCGACAAGAGCCCGCGCCGCGGAATGGTCTACTTCTCCGACGACTGTGACGTCCTCGGGATCCGCATCGAAAATTGGAAGGTCGTGTTCATGGAGCAGCGCTGCCAGGGCACGCTGCAAATCTGGTTCGAGCCCTTCACCCCACTGCGGGCGCCGAAGATCTTCAATCTTCGCACTGACCCATACGAGCGCGCCGACATCACGTCGAACACCTACTGGGATTGGTTCCTGGACCACGACTACATCGCGTTCATGGCGAACGCGGTTGTGCTGCAATTCCTGGACACCTTCAAGGAGTTCCCGCCAAGGCGCGAGCCGGCCTCGTTCACCATCTCCGACGCGGTCGACA
>DAOUYK010000129.1 GCA_030666145.1 Mycolicibacterium sp.
CCGGCCCGAATTGGCCGACGAGATCAACCGCACCCATCGAAACGCGGCGTATCTCGACGTGCCGCTTTCCGATTCCATCCGCGCAACCAGCGACTACACCGCTGCCCTGGACGGCGCTTGCACGGTGCTGCTGGCAGTGCCGTCGCAGACCCTGCGCGCCAATCTCACTCAGTGGAAGGACTCAATCGACCCCGGCGCAACCCTGGTGAGCCTGGCCAAGGGCATTGAGCTGGACACGCTGATGCGGATGAGTCAAGTCATTGTGCAGGTCACCGGTGTCGACCCGTCGCAGGTTGCGGTGCTTACCGGACCGAACCTGGCTAGCGAGATCGCGGCCGAGCAGCCCGCCGCAACCGTCGTCGCGTGCAGTGACTCGGCAAGAGCGGTGACGATTCAGCGGGCATTGGCCACCGGCTATTTCCGGCCATATACCAACGCCGATGTGATCGGCGCCGAAGTTGGGGGCGCCTGCAAAAACGTTATCGCTCTGGCCTGCGGCATGGCCGCGGGTTGCGGGCTGGGTGAGAACACCGCGGCCGCGATCATCACTCGCGGTCTGGCCGAGATCATGCGGCTCGGAATCGCGTTGGGCGCCATGCCCGCCACTCTGGCCGGGCTCGCAGGCATCGGTGACCTCGTGGCGACGTGCATGTCGCCACACTCCCGCAATCGCTGTTTCGGTGAGCGGTTGGGCAACGGAGGCACCATGGAGGCTGCCCTGGCCGCGACGAGTGGTCATGTCGCCGAAGGGGTCACATCGTGTGAATCGGTGCTGGCGCTGGCGTCTAGCTATGACGTGGAGATGCCACTGACCGAGGCGGTGCACCGGGTCTGCCACAAGGGCCTGTCCGTCGACGATGCGGTGGCGCTTTTGCTCGGCCGCACAACCAAGTCGGAATGACACCATGGCCGATACTTACGGTGACTCGACCCGCAGCCTCAAAGCCGTTGGCTCGAAGCCGATTCCGGGAGGGCCGATTGCTACACCACCGGTTCCAGCGTCGGCATATCATATTCCTTCTGACGAAGACGATTCACTGGACAGCTACGGTCGCAGATCGAATCCGACCTGGCGGCAACTGGAATCGGCGCTCGCTCAGCTTGAGGGTGCGGCCACCGCGCTGACATTCGGCTCCGGAATGGCCGCCATTACGTCGGTGTTGCGGACCGTTACCGAACCGGGTCACAAGATCGTCGTCCTCGCAGACGGTTACTACCAGGTGCGCGCCTATGCGAACGAGTTCCTCGCCCCGCGAGGGGTGACTGTGGTCTCGGCGCGATGCGCCCAGATGTGTGATGCCGCCAGCGACGCCGGCCCGGGCGACGTGGTGCTAGCTGAGTCACCGTCGAATCCTGAACTCGACGTTGTGGATCTGCATCAGCTGGCGACGGCTTGCCGCGCTGGCGGCTCGATTCTGGTCGTCGACAACACCACTGCCACCCCGTTAGGGCAGCAACCGTTATCGCTGGGCGCCGACCTGGTGGTGGCCAGCGCCACCAAGGCACTGGCAGGACATCACGATGTGCTGGCCGGTTATGTCGCGGGCAGCCACTCCGAGATGATGCAACGGTTGGAACGCGAGCGCTTGCTGTCGGGGCCCATCCTGGGCCCATTCGAAGCCTGGCTCGTGCTGCGCAGCCTCGGAAGTTTCGGACTTCGTTTCGAGCGGCAGTGCCAGAACGCCGCGGCGGTAGCGCTGATGCTGCGGTCCCACCCGGCGGTTCGGTCGGTCCGCTATCCCGGCCTTCCCGAGGATCCGTCACACGTAACCGCCTCGACACAGATGCGTCGGTTCGGTGGCGTGCTAGCGATCGAGTTGGCGAGCGCTGCCGCGGTGCACGAATTCGTCAGTAGAAGCGCGTTGCTGGTCGCAGCAACGAGTTTCGGCGGGATCCACTCGTCGGTGGACCGTAGGGCCAGGTGGGGAGACTCGGTCCCAGACGGATTTGCGCGGCTTTCGCTGGGTATCGAGGACACCGATGATCTGCTCAGCGATATCGAGCAGGCCCTCTCCTAGGCAGGGCGGTAACCTCTCTAGGTTGTGACCGCCCGCATCCGCGTTGCCGTTGTGTACGGCGGACGCAGCTCTGAACACGCGATTTCGTGTGTTTCCGCAGGAAGCATCCTGCGTAACCTCGATCCGGACCGCTTTGAGGTGGTCCCGGTGGGGATTTCACCGCGGGGTTCATGGGTGCTCACCGACGGTCGGCCGGAGACGTTGGCCATCACCGACGGCGCACTGCCACGGGTCAGCGAATCCTCGGGCACCGCATTGGCGCTGAGCGCCGACCCGGCACGGCGCGGCCAACTCGTGTCGCTGGGTGAAGGCGCCGGCGACCTGCTAGCCGCCGTCGACGTGGTCTTTCCGGTACTTCACGGACCGTATGGCGAAGACGGCACCATCCAGGGCCTACTGGAGCTCGCCGGGGTCCCATACGTCGGGGCCGGAGTGCTGGCCAGCGCGGCCGGCATGGACAAAGAGTTCACCAAGAAGCTGCTGGCTGTAGAGGGCCTGCCGATCGGCGATCAGGTGGTGCTGCATCCCCAGCAGGCCATGCTGTCGCTGGAGGATCGGGAACGCCTCGGGTTGCATGTGTTCGTCAAGCCCGCGCGCGGTGGCTCGTCCATCGGTGTCAGCCGGGTCAGCAGCTGGGATGTCCTTGCAGATGCCGTCGAGCTGGCGCGCCGCCACGACCCCAAGGTCATTGTCGAAGCAGCCATGTCGGGGCGAGAACTGGAATGCGGGGTTCTGGAGTTCCCCGACGGACGGGTCGAAGCGAGCACCCTGGGCGAGATCCGCGTGTCCGGTGTGCGCGGCGGCGAGGACCGGTTCTATGACTTCGAGACCAAGTACCTCGATGACGCGGCGGAACTCGACGTACCGGCCAAGGTCGACGATGTCGTCGCCGAGCATGTCCGCGATCTGGCGATCCGCGCATTCCGCGCGATCGATTGCCAGGGGCTGGCGCGTGTGGACTTCTTCCTCACCGACAATGGGCCCCTGGTCAATGAGATCAACACGATGCCAGGGTTCACTACGATCTCGATGTATCCGCGGATGTGGGCGGCCAGCGGAATTGATTATCCGAGGTTGCTCGCCACGTTGGTTGACACCGCGATCAGCCGCGGGACCGGCTTACGGTAGTTAGCGCGGGGGTGCGGGATCGATCGCGGTGGGGGGAAGCACCGTCGAGATCGCGGCCGAGATCGCCTGGATAGGGGTCGGCCCCGACCCCTCCGGCAGGGTGAGCGCTACATACACGGGCCGGTCGACGGCGAACCAGGTGCTCCGTCCAGTGTCTGCTTCATCGGCCACCCGGAACCACCCGACCGCGTCAACCATCTGAACCGGGGTGCCCACCGCGAACTCAAGTGGACGGTCGAGCCCGCACCGCAGAATGACTGCTTCGCTACGGTCCTCGGCCTGCCACGCCGCTGTTCCCGCCGGAGCGGGCTCCATCACTGGTGCGCGAGAATATTTGCCGAGCCGGTCGGGCAGCGCAGCGGCCAGCGTGCGGCACTCGGGGCTGTCGGCACGCGGCGCGGGTGCAGCGGCAATCACGATCGGTGTCTGTGGAGGTGGACGCTGCAACACGGCGGCGACTACGACGACGACGGCGACGGCACCGACGGCCACGACCAGCGCCGCGATCAGCATGTGCCGCGGCGGGTTGTCGTCGGTCGGGCTGTCCATCACGCGCTAGGGCCGCACTCGGTCGACCACGCCGCAATCTTCCCACTGGCCGCATAGACTCCACGCCGCAGGTACCAAACCCAGCGTAGGCGGGCCGCGCGTCCAGGCCACCGAAGGTGCCGGAAGGATGGCGAGCATGGCGAGCGATTACCCGAACGATTCATTGGCCGGTACGGGTGAGTTCGCGGTCATCGACCGGTTAGTGGCCGGCCGGCCGCAACCCCGGCTCGTCTTGCTGGGTCCCGGCGATGATGCGGCGGTAGTCGCGTCCGTAGACGGCCGGACCGTGGTCTGCACCGACATGCTCGTCGAAAACCGTCACTTTCGGCTCGACTGGTCCTCGCCCCACGATGTCGGTCGAAAAGCCATTGCGCAGAGCGCCGCCGACATCGAGGCGATGGGCGGTCGCGCCACTGCGTTCGTGGTCGCGTTCGGCGCCCCCGGCGACACCGCGACGACGCGGGCGGTTGAGCTTGCCGACGGGATGTGGCACGAGGCGGGTCTGATCGGTGCGGGCATCGTCGGAGGCGACATGGTGCAGGCGCCGCAATGGGTCATCTCGGTGGCCGCGCTCGGAGACCTCGGTGGGCTCGACGCCGTGCGCCGCAGTGGAGCGAAGCTGGGCGACACGGTGGCAGTGACCGGTGACCTCGGCCGTTCGGCGGCTGGATTCGCGTTGTGGAACAACGCGGTCGGCGGATTCGATGACGTCGGCGGATTTCGTCAACGCCATCTGGTGCCCGAGCCGCCCTACGGTCAGGGCGTCGTCGCGGCGCGCGCCGGGGCGAGCTCGATGATCGATGTCTCCGATGGGCTACTCGCCGATGTGGGACATATCGCATCCGCTTCGGGCGTGTGCGTCGACCTGTCTGCCGCCGGCCTGCGCGGCGACGTCGATGCGCTCGCCGGCGCGGCGGCCGCGGCGGGGTCAGATCCTTGGCAGTGGGTGCTCGGGGGTGGTGAAGATCACGCGCTGGTCGCGACGTTTTCCGCGGCACCGCCGCCTGGTTGGCGGCCGATCGGCACGGTGGTAGACGCTGCCGCTCTTGGCGGCGGACCATCGCGGGTCACGGTGGACGGCGCTGCCTGGGGCGGTAATTCGGGCTGGTTGTCGTTCTGACCGGCACGGCTCGCTATGTTGGCTTCTCGTGACCGCACGTCCACTCAGCGAGTTGGTCGACGAGGCTTGGGCCCGCGCACTGACCCCGGTCGAACCCCAGATCGCGCAGATGGGGGAGTTCCTGCGCTCAGAACTGGCTCAGGGGCACCGGTATCTTCCGGCCGGACCGAACGTGTTGCGCGCATTCACTTTTCCGTTCGACCGCGTAAGGGTGCTGATCGTCGGTCAAGACCCGTACCCGACTCCCGGGCATGCGGTCGGGCTGAGCTTCTCAGTCGCTGCCGATGTCCGCCCCTTACCGCGCAGCCTGACCAACATCTTCACTGAGTACCGCGACGACCTCGCCGCTCCCGCACCGTCCAACGGCGACCTCACGCCGTGGGCGCAGCAAGGTGTGATGCTGCTCAACAGGGTCCTGACTGTGCGGCCCGCAAGCCCCGCATCGCATCGTGGCAAGGGATGGGAGGCCGTCTCTGAATGTGCGATCCGTGCACTGGTGGACCGTGAACAACCATTGGTGGCCGTGTTGTGGGGGCGTGACGCCTGCACACTTAAGCCGATGCTGGGGGACACCGCGGTCATCGAGTCGCCGCATCCGTCACCGCTGTCCGCGTCGCGGGGGTTCTTCAGATCACGGCCGTTCAGCCGCGCTAATGAACTGCTGGAGAAGATGGGCGCCGAGCCGGTTGACTGGCGCCTGCCATGACGGGGCGGGTATCAGCCCCGCGAGACCTTGCCTGCCTTCAGGCACGATGTGCAGACGTTGGTGCGCTGCTTGTTGCCACCTGGGCGCGTCACCGCGCGCACCGGCTGGATGTTCGGGTTCCACCGACGGCTGGTCCGGCGATGGGAGTGCGACACCGACTTGCCGAAGCCGGGGCCCTTCCCGCAGATATCGCACACGGCAGCCATAAGTAGAACTCCTCGAATCAGTACTGGGGGTCTGGGTCCTGGCCGAATATCGGCCACGGTTTGACCCGACAACCCGATCAGAATACCGACCACCCCAGGTATCGCCAAAAAAGCCATGGCGGCCACTGCCGTCCACAGGCCAGGGACGTCCTCTTCGAGGTTGTCACCACCACTGGTTAGGCTGGCGCCGACTGCGGTTTGGAGGTGGGAATGTCGGCTCGGCGACTCGATGCGCCTGCCCTGCGGAGCTGGGCGCACACCGCCGTCGCAGATCTCATCAGTCACACCGATGAGATCAACCGGCTCAATGTCTTCCCTGTGGCTGACGCTGACACCGGCACGAACATGCTGTTCACCATGCGCGCCGCCTGGGCCCAGGCCGACGCGCTGGCCGTATCCGCAGATGTCGCGGAGGTCGCTGCCGCGCTGGCCACCGGAGCGCTACGCGGTGCGCGGGGCAACTCCGGGGTGATCTTGTCCCAGATCTTGCGTGGCATCGCCGAGGTAGCCGCTGCTGCAGCCGATGACCGCGGCCCGCTCACCGACCTCGACTGCACCCTCTTCGGGGCATCGCTGCGGCATGCGGCCACGCTGGTCATCACGTCGATGGGCGAGGCGGTACCGGGCACGATCCTTTCGGTCCTCCAGGAAGCTGCCTCCGCGGCCGAGCAGTCCGCCGCCGACGGGGCCGGGCCGGCCGATGTCGTCGCCGCGAGCGCGCAGGCGGCGGCGGTGGCGCTGGACCGCACGCCGAGCCAACTTGAGGTGTTGGCCGAGGCTGGCGTGGTCGATGCCGGTGGGCGCGGTCTGTTGGTGTTGCTCGACGCGCTGACCGCCACTCTCACCGGGCATGCCCCGCAGCGCGATGTGTACCTGCCTTCGCCGAAGGAAGTACCCGCAGTGGGTGCGGCCCCGCGGGCGCCTGAGTTCGAGGTGATGTACCTGCTCAGCGATTGTGATGCCGATGGCGTGGAGAAGTTACGCGCCCGCCTCGACGAACTCGGAGAATCCATCGCGATCGCCGCATCCGGTTTCGGCAACGACGCGCCTCCCGGGGGCGGTCACTATTCGGTTCACGTCCATGCCGACGACGCGGGGGCAGCCCTAGACGCGGCTCTCGAGGTGGGACGGCCCAGCCAGATCCAGGTCACGTCGCTGGTCGCAGGAGCCGACCGGCACCCTGCCGGGGGCTGGAACCACGAGCGGGCGGTGCTGGCCGTCGTCGACGGCGACGGTGCGGAAGGACTCTTCGCCGGTGAGGGGGCGCAAATCCTGCGTCCCGAGCAGGGCGTGCCGGTCAGCGCCCAGCAACTTCTGCATGCGCTGGTCAACACCGGCGCCGCGCAGGTGATGGTGCTGCCTAATGGTTACGTAGCCGCCGAAGAAATCGTCGCTGGATGCGCGGTCGCATCCGGCTGGGGAATTGACACGGTGCCGGTGCCGGCCAGCTCGATGGTGCAGGGCCTGGCCGCGATGGCCGTCCACGACCCCCAACGGGGGGCCGTCGACGACGGCTATGCCATGGCCAGGGCTGCAGCGGGGGCCAGACACGGGTCGGTGCGAACGGCCGCGGCCGAGGCACTCACCTGGGCGGGTACCTGCAAGCCCGGCGACGGGCTCGCGATCGCGGGTGACGAGGTGGTGATCGTAGGGGAGGACGTGGCCGAGGCCGCCGCCGGACTCATCGACCTGCTGCTGGCGGCCGGGGGCGAGCTGGTGACACTACTCACCGGCGCCGGGGTCGAAACGGCGGTGGCCGAAGTGCTGGTCGATCACGTCCACCGCCACCATCCCGGGACGGAGATAGCGACCTTTCACACCGGCCACTGGGGCGACCCGTTGCTGATCGGGGTCGAGTAAGCATGGCGTCACTACACGATCGGCTGCCCCTCCTTCTCGGGGAGAAGGCCGCGGGCCAACTGGAGGAGTACTTCGGTATCCGCACGGTCAATGACCTGGTGCGCTACTTCCCGCGCAAGTACAGCGACGCAATGACCACCCGAGGGGAGGGGGAGGAACTCGATCTTGAGGAGGGCGAGCATGTCACATTCGTCGACGAGATCACCAAGGCCGAGGCTAGGTGGACCAACCGCCAACCAAAGCGTGAGTACCTGGTGGTGACCCTCGGTCATCGGCAACCGAAGGTCACCGCGACGTTCTTCAACGCCAAGTACCTCAAGAAAACGCTGATCGCCGGAACCCGTGTGATGCTGTCTGGGGAGGTCGGCCATTTCAAGGGCACCATGCAATTGACGCACCCAGCTTTTTTGGTGCTGGACTCGGGGAAGGGCTCCAAGTCACTGGCGACCATAGCGTCAACGTCAACGGCATCTGGTGACGAGTTGCTTGCGGAGTTCGAGAAGGACTTCTTCCCGATCTACGCCGCCAACTCCAAGGTGCAGACGTGGGAGATCTACGCATGTGTGCGGCAGGTGCTCGCCGTACTGGACCCGGTCACTGAGACGATTCCGAATTGGTTTGTCCGCGAACATAATCTGATTTCCGAGGATGACGCTCTGCGTGCCGCCCACATCGCCGACAACGAGGCTGACCGCACGCGGGCCATCGAGCGACTCACCTACGACGAGGCGATCGGGCTGCAGTGGGGGCTGGTGGCTCGTAGACATAGCGAGTTGAGCGACTCAGGGCCCGCGGCGCAGCGTCATGACCGCGGACTGGCGGCCGCAATGACGTCTCAGTTGCCATTCGAGCTGACTGGGGGCCAGCGCGACGTGCTGGATGTGATCTCAACGGAAATTGCTGCAGCCCGGCCGATGAACCGCATGCTGCAGGGCGAGGTCGGGTCGGGAAAGACGATCGTGTCGTTGCTGGCGATGCTGCAAATGATCGATGCGGGTTATCAGTGCGTGCTGCTGGCGCCAACGGAAGTGCTTGCCGCACAGCATGTTCTATCGATTCGTAGCATGCTAGGTCCACTGGCGATGGCGGGGCAGCTCGGCGGGGCAGAGCATGCCACCAGGGTGGCGCTGCTGACCGGATCGATGTCGGCGCAGCAGAAAAAGCTAGTACGTGACGAGGTGATCTCCGGCGAGGCCGGTATCGTTATCGGTACCCATGCCTTGCTGCAGGACGCAGTCGAATTTCACAGGCTTGGAATGGTAGTCGTCGACGAGCAGCACCGCTTTGGAGTCGAGCAGCGAGATCGCTTGCGGGCCAAGGCTCCTGATGGAATGACTCCACACCTCCTGGTGATGACCGCGACACCGATCCCGAGGACGGTGGCGCTGGCGGTTTACGGGGATCTCGAGATATCCACGCTGCGGGAGTTGCCCCGGGGCCGAGGGCCCATCGCCACGAACACGATCTTCATCAATCAGAAGCCGACCTGGCTCGAACGGGCATGGGCCCGGATCGTTGAAGAGGTACAGGCTGGACGTCAGGCCTACGTGGTCGCCTCCCGCATCGACGAGGATGACAACAC
>DAOUYK010000185.1 GCA_030666145.1 Mycolicibacterium sp.
CCACTACTCCACGCTGACCGACGATCAGGCCGTGTTTGCCGCTCGCGACATCTGGCATTCGATCAACCGGCCGAACCTGATCAACAACATTCTGCCGACCCGACCACGGGCGACCCTGGTGTTGCGTAAGGACGCCGACCATTCCATCAATCGGTTGCGCCTACGCAAACTGTAGAAACCGAAAGGGCCACCGATGGCTGCGGTTCCGCGGGGAACCCCGACATCGGTGACCGTCTCGTGGCTTACGGTTTCCTCCTGGCTTACGCCTTCGCGATACGGCGCACACCTTGATACTGCAACTCGGCCATCACCAGCGTGTACACGCCGGTGCCGAGAACCAGTGCCACGCCCGCTGTGGTCAGCGGCCACACACCGGCGAGCACCACGACCACGGGCCCCGGTTGTGAGCGCCGCATCACCGTATAGATCATGGCGCCCAGTGCCGGGACAGACACTGCGGCGAACATCACCCAGTGCCCCGCCCGTAGCGGCCCCCCCCCCCACGTCGCCGGCCATCTTCGCACCTGCCAACGCGACCGCCGCGACGCAGGCCACCAACGTAAATTCGCCCGCGCGGCCGCGCCAGGTGTCGTGGCGCCTCGACAATTCCAGGAGGACCGCGAACCACGCGATGCCGGGTATCGCGACGAGGTAGATCTCGATCCGGCTCAACAACTCCGACGCACTCACCAGCTGGACAGCGTCCAAGGCCACCACGACAGCGAAGCTGGTCAAACCGATGGAGGCCAGCACGAGCACGACTTTGCGGGGGTCGCGGGCTAACAGGTACAACCCCAGCCACCAGCTCAATGCGAAGACAAGCGCTGACAGGGCTACCACATCAACGTCCGTAGCGTCTGTGCCTGGCGCTGTAGTCGCGCAAGGCGCGTAAGAAGTCGACCCGGCGGAATTCGGGCCAGTAGGCCTCGGTAAACCACATCTCCGAATACGCGCTCTGCCACAGCAGGAATCCCGAGAGGCGCTGTTCGCCGGAAGTTCGAATGACCAGATCGGGGTCGGGCTGGCCGGAGGTGTACAGATTCTCCGAGATCGCCTCGGCGGTGACCGCCTCGATCAGATCGTCACCGCTAGCACCGTTGGCGAGTTCCTTGCTCAGCAGCCCACGGACAGCGTCCACAATCTCTTGGCGACCGCCGTACCCAACAGCGAGGTTGACATGAAAGGAAGCGCTGTGGCCGGCACCGCCGGTCGACTGCACGGCATCCCGTAGGCGACGCGCCGGCTCCTCACCCAGGAGTTCCAAATCGCCGACGGTGCGCACGCTCCACTGGTTGGCCGGCGCGCAGATCTCCTCGACGACGTCGGTGATGATGTCGACGAGCGAGGTGAGCTCAGCAGCGTCGCGCTGCAAGTTTTCCGTGGAAAGCAGGTACACGGTGGCCATCTCGATGCCCGCTTCCTGGCACCAGCGCAGCATCTCGGCAATTTTGTGGGCGCCGACACGGTAGCCGTAACTGACGTCATCATGCCCAAGCTCACGGGCCCACCGCCGATTGCCGTCGCACAGCACAGCGATGTGGCGCGGCAAGTCCGATCGCGACGGCGACAACCCGTGCCGCAGACGCATCTCATAGAGCCGGTACATAGGCTCTTTGAGGCGTCGCGGAATGAGGTCCACGAGTGTCAAGACTACTGTGGCACCGAGGAAACCCCATGCAAGTCAGCAGAGGTGAGACATGGCCACGTCCTTTGACCCCGTCGATACTGGAGGCTCGGACCCCGCGGGCTCGTGGCACGAACCCGAAGACCTTCCCGAAGCGGTAGCCGAAGGCGTCGCCCAGTTCCTGGGTAAGCCGCGGGCGCGGGGCTGGATCCACGTGTATTCAGCGGCCGTCGCGGTCGTCGCCGGCGCCGCGTTGGTGGCGGTGTCCTGGTCGGTGGAATCGACCCGCGCCGGTATCGCCACCCTGATCTACACACTGACCATTGTGGCGATGTTCGCCGTGAGCGGTACCTACCATCGGGTGAACTGGAAGTCGGCTGCGGCGCGCAAATGGATGAAGCGTGCCGATCACTCCATGATCTTTTTGTTTATCGCTGGCAGCTACACGCCGTTCGCAGTGCTGGCGCTGCCCGAGCACAGCGGAATGACTCTGCTCTGGATCGTGTGGGGTGGTGCGTTGGCCGGCGTGGCACTCAAGATGCTGTGGCCCTCAGCTCCGCGGTGGCTCGGCGTACCCCTATACATCCTGCTCGGCTGGGTGGCGGCCTGGTTCATCGGTCCAATTACTCACGGTGCGGGCGTCGCGGCTGTAGTGCTGCTGATCGTCGGCGGTGCGCTGTACAGCATCGGCGGGGTGCTCTACGGGCTGAAATGGCCGAACCCGTGGCCTACGACGTTCGGCCACCACGAGTTCTTCCATGCATGCACCGCCGTCGCGGCAATCTGCCACTACATAGCGATGTGGTTCGCCGTTTTCTGAGCGGTTAGTACGAACCTCAGCCCGGCTCAAGCTGCGTCCCGTCACCCGGATCCTCGCTGGCCAAGTCCGGGCCCTCAGGATTCTCGGTGTCGAAGGATTCGGGCAGGCGACGCAGATGCCGGTTCATTGACCACACCAACGCGAAGGTGCCGATCAACAGCAACACCACAACGATGAGCCCGAATGGGCTTGCTTTCCCGAAGTCCGGCCCGGTCTGACTCGGGCCGTCCTGGGCCAGGACAGTGGTCATCAGATTCAAGCTGAATGCCATTGCGTCGTTCACTCGCGTCCCTCGATTCCGGCGAACAAGTCGGTCTCGGGCAGGCGCACCGGCACCCGTGACCGAGCCAACTCGAACTCCTCTGTCGGCCACAGCCGCTGTTGCCACTCCATAGGGGCAGTAAAGAAGAAACTTTTCGGGTCGATCTGTGTGGCGTGGGCTAGCAGGGCCTCGTCACGCTGGGCAAAATACTGCGAACACTCGATCCGCGTGGTCACCCGCTTGGCGAGCAGATCTTCTTTCGGATCCCACATCTCCAGCCACTTGGCGAAGGGCCCTTCCTTGCCGTGCTTGGCGAACTCGTCCTGCAACACCTGCATCCGCTGTCGTAGAAATCCGTGGTTGTAGTACAGCTTGAGCGGGCCCCACGGCTCACCGGCGTCGGTATGGAGCCAATGGTCGGCGGCCGCCTCGTAGGCGGCGACAGACACCTGGTGACAGCGGATGTGGTCGGGGTGGGGGTAGCCGCCGTTCTCGTCGTAAGTGGTCATCACGTGCGGTTTGAATTCTCGGATCTGTCGAACCAGAGCCTCGACGGGCAACTCCACCGGCTCCAGTGCGAAGCAGCCCTGCGGCAACGGAGGCGGCGGGTCGCCCTCGGGCAGTCCGGAGTCGACGAAACCCAGCCAGCGATGTTCGACGCCAAGAATCTCAGCCGCCCTGGCCATCTCGTCGCGGCGAATATCGGCCATTCGCCCGTGGACCTCGGGCAGGTCCATCGCCGGATTCAGGATGTCGCCGCGCTCCCCGCCGGTGAGGGTGACCACCATGACACGCGCGCCCTCCCGGGCGTAGCGCGCCATCGCCGCAGCGCCCTTGCTGGACTCGTCGTCCGGGTGGGCGTGCACGGCCATCAACCGCAGTTCGCTCAACCTGTTTCCCTCTTAGCTGCTCACCGACATCGACACTCGCTCTGAAACTCACACAACGGGTCAACCGCCGCGATTGGCCCCTATAGTTCCAGTCCTAGTACACCCATCCGACCGACGGGCATGCAAAACGAGATGATCGAGCGTCCCACCGACCGCTATGGACGGCAGCGACCGACCCGGCGCACTCGGCGCTGGATCGCCGCCGGATTGACCGCGCTGGTCTTGGCGGCGGGTGTAGCGATCGCCGCCGTGGCCTTCGTGCGGTTCGGCGGCGGCGATGTCACCGGCGAGCTGGCCGGCTATCGCGTCGTTGATGACGAAACCGTCGAGGTGACCGCCAGCGTCACGCGCGATGACCCATCTCAGCCAGTGGTGTGTATCGTTCGGGCACGGTCTTACGACGGCAGCGAGACCGGCCGACGCGAGGTGCTCGTGCCACCATCGAAGGCCCAAACCGTACAGGTGACGGCCATCGTGAAGACGAGTAGACCGGCGGTCGTCGGCGATGTCTACGGCTGCGGCAGCGACGTGCCGTCGTACCTGGTGAACGCATAACGGTACAGACGGACAACAAACCGGCAAAGGCGAAATCCTGAAGATCGAATAGCCGCCCGGTGCTATCATGGAGCAGTACACGGTTCCTGCTGGAACCGTGTATTGCTGCATTTGGGTGCGCCGTTTGGCACACGTGCGATCGCGGCAATACACGAACGACAGCAGCCGGCGTCGTGTAAGACCTTCTTACGCGACAAGCGCGGGAGTAAAGACGACAGGAGCGCGACGACATGACCGACACCCAGGTCACTTGGTTGACCGAGGAGGCACACGATCGACTGAAGGCAGAGCTGGAGCAGCTGATCGCCCACCGGCCCGTCATCGCCGCCGAGATCAACGACCGCCGAGAAGAAGGCGACCTGCGCGAGAACGGCGGCTACCACGCGGCCCGCGACGAGCAGGGCCTGCAGGAAGCCCGTATCCGCCAGCTGCAGGAACTGCTCAACAATGCCAAGGTGGGCGAAGCCCCCAAACAGTCCGGTGTGGCGCTGCCGGGCTCGGTCGTCAAAGTCCAGTACGGCGACGACAAGGACGAAACCGAGACGTTCCTGATCGCCACCCGCCAAGAAGGAATCAGCGACGGCAAGCTTGAGGTGTACTCGCCGAACTCACCGCTTGGCGGTGCTCTCATCGACGCCAAGGTCGGCGACGTCCGCGAATATAGGATCCCCAACGGCAACACCGTCGTGGTCAAGCTGCTCAGCGCGGAGCCCTACCACTCGTGATGGTGCGCGGTGCCGAGTTCTGAGCACTCGGCGGCCCCGCGTTACTCTCCAGCCCATGGCGCAGATCGCCGAGGACCTGTTCTTGCTTTTGGTGGACAACGCGTCCGCACAACCAGCCCTGGACACCCCGCGTCGTAACCATGTCCTCGCCGCCGCGACTCTCCTGGATCTGGCCTACTCGTGCCGCATTCGCCCCGCAATGGAGGGCGAGTCAGTACCGCTAGGACGGTTGGTGGCACTGGACGGCGCCGGTCTGGGTGATCCCATCACCGAGCCCGCGTTCGAGTTGCTCCGAGCACGGCCGCAAATACCCTCTGCCGCAATCAAGAAGGTCGGGAAAAAGACCCAGGCCCGCCTAGTCAACCAACTGGAGCGGACCGGACATATCCGCCTAAACACCTTGCCGCCCAAACGCTTCACCCGGAGCCATACATTTCCGCTGATGAACCGGGATCGGGTCGGGCCGGCTCGCGCCACGCTACTGTCAGCGCTGTTCGATGGCACGCCACCAGGCGCGTCGACAGCAGCCATCATCACCGTCCTGCACGCCGTCGACGGACTGGGCGCATTGCTGAGCCTCAACGACCGCGGCTGGCGGTGGGTACATGCCCGCGCCGGGGAGATCGCCAGTGGCAGTTGGGTCAACGAGTCGCCATCGACGTTGCCCGAGGTGAATCTCGCCGTCACCGCAGCAGCGGTTAGCCAGGCTCTGGTGCAAATCGCCTAACTGATCCGCCCGAGCTAACCCAGCGCCTGTGCGATGTCACCGAGCAAGTCGGCAATGTCCTCGATACCGACCGACAGCCGAACCAGATCGTCAGGAACCTCGAGCTGAGAACCCGCCGTCGAGGCGTGAGTCATGGCACCGGTATACTAAATAAGCGACTCGACACCGCCCAGCGACTCAGCAAGGATGAATATCGCTGTGCTGGAACAGAAGTCCCGCGCAGCCCGCGGCCCGCCATGAAGCCGCACCGACACCATCCCACCGAAGGCACTCATCTGACGCGCGGCAACCTTGTGATTGGGATGAGTCGACAAACCGGGGTACAGCACCGTGCTGATCGCCCGGTGCCCGCAGAGAAATTCAGCTACCTCCGCGGCGTTGTCGCTGTGCCGTTGCATCCGCAGCGGCAGGGTCTTAAGTCCGCGCATCGTCAGGTAGGCATCGAACGGACCGGGCACTGCACCCGCGCCGTTCTGAAGGAATGCGAAGGCTTCGTCAAGCGCCTCGTCGTTCGTGAGAAGCGCACCACCGACCACATCGGAATGCCCGCCGATGTACTTGGTCGTCGAATGCAGCACGATGTCGGCGCCCAACGATAGCGGCTGCTGAAGAGCCGGCGAAGCGAATGTGTTGTCCACCAAGACCTTCGTCTTCGTCTCCGCGGCCAGCGTGGAGATCGCCGCGATATCGGCGATAGACAGCAGCGGGTTGGTGGGGGTCTCGAGCCAGATCAGCTTCGTCTGGTCAGTCATCGATGCACGCACCGAGTCGAGGTCGGTCAACGCTGCAGCCGTGTAACTGACTCCCCACAACGTGAAGACCTTGTCGATGAGCCGGAACGTCCCGCCGTAGGCGTCGTCGGGGATGACGACGTGGTCGCCAGGTCGCAACAGCGCTCGCAGCGCGCAGTCAGTGGCAGCCATGCCGGAACTGAACGCGCGGGCGTAAGAGGCCGCCTCCACGGCCGCCAGGGACGATTCAAGCGCAGCGCGAGTGGGATTGCCGGTGCGGGCGTACTCGAATCCAGAGCGCAGACCGCCAACACCGTCCTGGGCGAATGTCGAGCTGGCATAGATGGGCGCATTGACCACACCGGTGGCAGGGTCAGGCCGATAACCGGCGTGAATAGCCTTTGTCGC
>DAOUYK010000010.1 GCA_030666145.1 Mycolicibacterium sp.
TTGGCCCCCGTGTTGTCGGCGACCTTGAGCCGCGATTCCTGCTGAATCACTAGATCTCCTGACCTGGTCTTCTGTATGCACGCAGGATTGCCGACCCTGACGTGTGCGGTCTTTGCCACCAAACGGCACGCAGGGCCGGTCCCGCGATGAGCGCTTGCGCGAAGAACCGCACCTGACAATGAGTGCCTACGCGAAGAGATACATCACAAGATCAGCCGAGGTCTGCCCAAGGCAACCCCTACATACTAGGTGGGCACGGGGAATGCTCCAAATCGCCGCTGACCGCCTGGGGAACCACTCACACTTCGCCTACGCAACGGAAGCCGATATGGGTCGTTGCGCTGTCCTGCGATTGTGGCGATCGGGCGGCCGGCCGGTACCGGTGGCAGTACTCCGGGGCACACAGATGCGATCCACCTTTCAGCGCCTGGCTGACCGACGGGTCCGGCGCCGACGGGCCACAGCACGGCTGAACCACCGCGGCATCTCCCGCCCGACCCACCCGGTGGTGCCCGACGAACCGGGTCGACGTCCACTCCCACACATTGCCGATCATGTCGACCAGCCCAAACCCGTTCGGCGGAAACGAGCCGACCGGCGAGCTGCCCAACCATCCGAGCGCACCATCGTTGCGGTACGGAAATCTGCCCTGCCATGTATTGGCCATCAGCTGCCCACCGGGCTTGGGATCGTCGCCCCAGGCATACGTCGCCGTCGACCCGCCGCGCGCGGCGAATTCCCACTCCGCCTCGCTGGGCAGCCGTCGGCCCGCCCAGCTGGCGTAAACCTTCGCGTCGGTGTAGCACACCTGCACCACCGGGTGCTCGGGCTTGCTCTCCACCGAGCTCCCCGGTCCGAACGGATGGCGCCAGCTCGCGCCTGGCGTCCAGGCCCACCACTGCCGCCAGTCACGCAGGTCGACCGCGCCACTTGTCTGCCTGAACACCAGCGCGCCGGGCACCAGGTCCTCCGTTGCGACGCCGGGGAACAGCGCGGGGTCCGGCGCAGTCTCGGCGACGGTGCGATAGCCGGTCTCGGCGACGAAAGCACCGAATTGTGCGTTTGTCACCGGGTGTTGCTCCAACGCGAACGGCGCGACGGTGACGGTGTGCACGGGCGCCTCTTCGGGGTAGAACTGTGTCGCCCCCATCCGAAACCGTCCGCCGTCCAACGCGACGAGGTCGGTGAGCATAGCGTTCAGGGTAGGCCGATCTCGAAATCCGCGGTCAGCTGCGATGCTGCCTCATCGAAACCGGGTGTACCGGACGCCGCCTGGACGTGAACCGCGATCAGATAATCCTGGGGGGAGCCGGGCACATGCACAATGCGGTCCTCGTACTGCACCGTTTCCTGGCCGTCGGACAGTATTCCCATCAACTTCTGGCCGCTGTAGCTGCATAACTCGCCCGGCAACAGGCTCATGGTGCTGACCGTGGCGTCATCGGTGAGATCGTCTTCGTACTGACGGAAAGCGGCGGCAGGCCCCAGAGGTGTCTGCGAGATGGTGACGGTCGCCCACATGGCCTCCGGCCCCCGCAACCACGCCCCCTCCGGATCGGCGCCGCCCGAGGAGATGGACCAGCCGTCTGGAACACCGATCGTGACCGTCGGGGCGCCGGGATCAGACATCCGGGCGACAACCGGCGCCGTAATTGAGTCGGGCGGCGCACAGGGCTGGGGAGGCTGCGTCGTGGCCACGAGGCCCGGCACCGGATAGTCCGGATCATCCGTCGGAGCCTGGGAAGTAGCTGACGGCGCGGACGCCGGGGCCTGAGCATCGAGACCGGCCGTCGGTAGCCCGTCACTTAGGCGCGTGCATCCTGAAACAATCACTGCGGCAGATATCGCGGCAGCGACCATTGCGCCGTGCATGGCTATCAGTCTCTGGCGAAGGCGAGCGCCAAATTGCGCCCAGCGTCGACGTACGGAGCGCCCGACACATCGACCACGACGCGTTTGATGGTCCCTCCCGTGAATGCAAACGGTGCTTTATACGCTGACGAAACCGGTTGCCCGACATTGCGGCCCACACTGATCCCACCGCCGGCCAGGCCGAAGATGAAGGGGTGTGCCTTCACGTCCGGCAAGGTCGCCACCGCAACCTCGTTCACATAGAGGGTCACGTCACCCACTGGGGTGTGGCTGCCCTCGACCGTTCCCGTGCGGGCATAGCCCACACCGAGGACCTGATCGCCCAGCCGCAGCCGCTTCCGGGCGGTCACTCGTTGCTCCTCCTCGCCGAAAAAGTTGT
The DNA here is from genome assembly GCA_030666145.1 of Mycolicibacterium sp. Classification (GTDB taxonomy): domain Bacteria; phylum Actinomycetota; class Actinomycetes; order Mycobacteriales; family Mycobacteriaceae; genus Mycobacterium. Next base: position 2,252 of record DAOUYK010000010.1, read on the forward strand.
ACACGAACTGCAGTCGACCGTCTTCGGCATACAACACGTAACCGCCGTGACCGGCGCCCTGCTTCAACAGCACACCCTGAACATCCCGACTGGTTATGTCGACTTCGGCAAGCACCGAGAAGGAACGGCCCAAAATATTCACGCAGCCACCCACCGGGACCGGCGCGGTGTCCGGGTAGTAGACGTAGGAGGAACGTTCACCGGTCAGCGACGGCCGCCAGCGCCCTACCGTCTCCAACACGTTCAGGTCGGAAAGCGGAAGGCCGTTGTACTTCTGGACTTCGGAGAACCACAGCGCCTGCATTTCCGCCAGCTTGTCGGGATGTTCGGCCGCCAGGTCGTGACATTGGCTGCGGTCCGACGCGATGTGGTAGAGCTCCCATCGGTCCTGATCGAAGTGCGACCAGCCCGACGGGGACGCTGCATGGACAGCGTTGGCGAACCAGCCCTGGTGCCAGATTCCCCGGGTCCCCAACATGGTGTAGAACTGGGTCTCTTTTCCGGTGGGTGCATTCGGATCATCAAGGGCCACTTTAAAACTCACACCGTCCAACGGTTTTTGTGGAATTCCCTTCACGGTGGCCGGCGGCACGATTTGCAGCAGGTCGTATACGGTCGGGCTGATGTCGCACACACTGCTGTAGTTGTCCCGGATTTCACCGTGCGCGGCGATGCCGGAGGGCCATGAAATGATTGCCGCGTCTGCGATTCCGCCCTCGTGCGAGGCATACCGTTTATAGAGCTTGTAGGGGGTGTTGAACGCCATCGCCCAGCCGATCGGGTAGTGGCCATAGGTCGTCGGACCGCCCAACTCGTCGAAGAACCGCATGCTCTCCTCGACGGTGTCTATGTAGCCGTTGAAGAATTTTCCCTCGTTGACCGACCCGTTGGGCCCGCCCTCTCCGCTGGCACCGTTGTCACTGATCACCACGATGATGGTGTTGTCGAGCTGGCCAGATTCTTCGAGATAGTCCAGAATCCGACCGATTTGAGCATCGGTATAGGACAGGAAGCCGGCGAAGACCTCCGCCATCCGAGCGAAAAGCCGCTTCTCCTCGTCGTTCAGCGAATCCCACGGACGCACGGTGTCCTGGTCGGGCCAGGCCTGCCCTTCCGAACCCTTGGCGTCCTGATACGGATTGACAGGCGACAGTTCAGTTTCCGGTGGAACGATGCCCATCCGCTTCTGGTTCTCGAGGACGATATCGCGGTAGCGCTCGTAACCCATGTCGAATTTCCCGGCGTAGCGGTCGGACCACTCCTTGGACACATGGTGGGGGGCATGCCCCGCCCCCGGGCACACATAGGAGAACCACGGCTTGTCGGGGGCGATCATTGTCGAATCACGGATGAATTCGATGGTCTTGTCGGCCATATCCTTGGAGAAGTGATAGCCCTCCTCTGGAGTACCTGGCGCCTCCACGGAGTGACCGTCGTAGACCAGCTCGGGGTACCACTGGTCTGTTTCGCCGCCCATGAACCCGTAGAACCGGTCGAAGCCGCGCGATAACGGCCAGTGCCGCCGGGACGCCGCCAGATTGGACTCCTCCAGCGGTGTCAGGTGCCACTTGCCCACGCAGAAGGTGCTGTAGCCCTGCTCTCCGAGCACCTCAGAGATCAGCGCGGTGTCGTTGGGGATTCGCCCGTTGATGCCGGGGAAGCCCTCGGTGAACTCTTCGATGACGGCCATCCCCACCGTCGTGGCGTTGCGACCCGTAAGCAACGAGGCCCTGGTCGGTGAACATAACGCGGTGGTGTGAAACTGCGAAAGCCGCACGCCATGTTCAGCGATCCGGCTCATCGCGGGCATCTCGACGAGCCCACCGAAGCAATCCCACGTCGCTATGCCGACGTCGTCCCACACGAGATACAGCACGTTGGGCGCGTCCGGCTGCGCCTTCGGAGCTGCGTAGGGCCCCCAGTCGGGTTCGGAATCACGAATGTCGAGCTCGATCGACCCGTTGAATTCCCTCGTCATGGCAGCCTCGCCTCCATCGTGGTGATCGATTAGCGACCGCCCGGAGACTACACCCGACACGCGCAGTTGGCCCCGGTATTGGCCACAGTGGGCGGGTGGCGGCGGATGGCTGAGCAGGGCCTATTTAGCCGGTAGTGACGCCAAGCCGATTGACAGTCAACACCGTTGGGGATTATGAGCTCCAAACTGGCGATGTCTACCGGATCGGGCTACCGCATCGACCGAGGCCGGCTAAGTCACCGAGGAGACCGTGCGCGAAAGCCCTCGCCGCCGTTGGGCGTGCGAGGGCTTTGCGGATAGCGCAGAACGCCGGCCTACTTCGCCTTTTCGAGGATCTCGACAAGGCGCCAGCGCTTGGTGGCCGAGAGGGGCCGGGTCTCCATCAGCGAAACACGGTCGCCGACAACCGCATCGCCGTTCTCGTCGTGCGCCTTAACCTTGGTGGTGGTCCGGATGATCTTGCCGTAGAGCGGATGACTCTTGCGATCTTCCAGCTCGACGACGATGGTCTTCTGCATCTTGTCGCTGACCACGTAGCCGATCGCGGTCTTGCGGCGACCGCGCGGCTTCTCGGTGCGCGGGGTTCGTTTGGGTCCGGGCTGAGTGCCCTTTTTCGCATTGACTTCAGCCATTATGAATCCTCACCTTCGGGCCCGGCGGCCAGACCCAATTCACGTTCGCGCAGCACGGTGTAAACGCGTGCGATCTCCTGCCGCACGACGCGCAGTCGGCGGTTGTTGGCAAGCTGGCCCGTAGCCATCTGGAAGCGCAGATTGAACAGCTCTTCCTTGGACTCACGCAGCTTGTCGGTCAAGTCGATGTCGGTGAGCTCGCGCAGTTCGCCGGTCGTGGTTCCGACTGCCATCAGAACTGCTCCTCTCGGGTGACTATGCGTGCCTTGATCGGCAGCTTGTGAATCGCACGGGTCAAAGCCTCCCGGGCGACCTTCTCGTCGGGATAGCTCAGCTCAAACAGAACTCGGCCAGGCTTGACGTTGGCTACCCACCATTCCGGCGAGCCCTTACCCGAACCCATGCGGGTCTCGGCTGGCTTCTTGGTAAGCGGGCGGTCCGGGAAGATGTTGATCCACACCTTGCCGCCACGTTTGATGTGCCGGTTGATCGCGATACGCGCAGACTCGATCTGCCGGTTGGTGATGTAGGCATGGCCCAGGGCCTGGATGCCGTAGTCACCGAAGCTCACCGAGGTCCCGCCGCTGGCGATACCACGCTGCCGTGGGTGGTGCTGCTTCCGGTGTTTGACCTTGCGGGGAATCAACATGACTAACTCTCCGTGCTCTCGGGAGCCCCAGTACCAGGAGCCCCAGTACCAGAAGTCTCAGCCGCAGGAGCCTCAGTAACAGGAGCCTCAGTAACAGGAGCCTCTGCCGCAGAAGGTGCATCCTCGGTCGCGGCACGACCGGCGTCGGTGCTCGTCGCAGTGGTTCCCGACGCGCCGCTGCGGCGCGGACGGGTTCCGGACGGGCGCTCACGACGCGGACGATCTGCGCCGGCAGGAGCAGCAGTGACCTGCTCCCGTTTACCACCGACGATGTCGCCCTTGTAGATCCACACCTTCACGCCAATTCGGCCGAAAGTGGTCTTGGCCTCATAAAGGCCGTAATCGATGTCGGCGCGCAGCGTGTGCAGCGGAACCCTGCCTTCACGGTAGAACTCCGAGCGGCTCATCTCCGCACCGCCTAGGCGGCCCGAGCATTGCACCCGAATACCTTTGACGTTGGGCTGGCGCATCGCCGATTGGATCGCCTTGCGCATCGCCCGGCGGAACGCGACCCGGTTGCTGAGCTGCTCGGCAACACCCTGGGCCACCAGCTGCGCGCGGCTCTCGGCGTTTTTCACCTCAAGGATGTTGAGCTGAACTTGCTTCTTGGTCAGCTTCTCCAGGTCGGAGCGGATACGGTCAGCCTCGGTGCCGCGGCGGCCGATAACGATGCCGGGCCGCGCGGTGTGAATGTCCACGCGCACACGGTCACGTGTTCGCTCGATCTCGACGTCGGCGATACCCGCGCGCTCCAGACCGGTGGCCAGCAGCTTGCGGATGGCTACATCTTCCTTGATGTAGTCGGCGTACTGCTGGTCGGCGTACCACCGAGACTTCCAATCTGTGGTGATACCCAGCCGGAAGCCGTGGGGGTTGATCTTCTGGCCCACTACTGCGAGCCTCCCTTCGCTTCGCTAGAAGCCTTGGTCGATGTCGCCTTCTTTGGGGTCGCCTTCTTTGGGGTCGCCTTCTTCGCTGCGGCGGCAGGAGCCGGATTCGCCGCGCCCACGGCAGAAGCCGGATTCGCCGCGCCCGCGGCGGCGGCCTTGCTGCCCTGCGCACGTCGCGACCGGGTGGACGATGCAGAAGCCCTCGCGCCTTTTTCCTTCGCGGGGCGGCTCTCCACAATCACCGTGATATGGCTGGTGCGCTTGCGGATCCGGAAGGCACGACCCTGCGCACGTGGCCGGATGCGTTTGGCGGTGGGGCCCTCGTCAGCAAAGACGGTTGCGACGACCAGCGTGGTCGGATCCAGCCCATCGTTGTTCTGGGCGTTGGCAGCGGCGCTCGCGATCACCTTGGCGAGCGGCTCGCTGGCGGATTGCGGAGCCCATCGCAGGATGTCGAGGGCATCCTCGACGCTCTTGCCACGGATCAGATCGATGACGCGGCGGGCCTTAGTAGCCGAGATGCCCACGTAGCGGGCAACCGCGGTCGCGGACGGGTATTCGACGGTAGTGGTCATCGCACTAACCCTTCTGCCCCATTCACTGCGTTCATCGGATGCCTTCTACTCTTCGCACCAGCGCTCATCGCCGCTTGCTCTTCCGGTCGTCCTTGATGTGCCCCTTGAAGGTGCGGGTGGGGGCGAACTCGCCCAGCTTGTGCCCGACCATCGCCTCGGTAACGAACACCGGGACATGCTTACGGCCGTCATGGACGGCGAAGGTGTGCCCAATGAAGTCGGGGATGATGGTCGACCGACGGGACCAGGTCTTGATGACCTGCTTGGTGTTCTTCTCGTTCTGGACGTCGACCTTCTTGAGGAGATGGTCGTCGACGAACGGGCCCTTCTTCAGGCTGCGTGGCATCGCTGGATACTCCTAGCGCTTGTTCTTGCCGGTGCGCCGGCGTCGGACGATGAGCTTGTCGCTCTGCTTATTGGGCTTACGGGTGCGGCCCTCGGGCTTGCCCCACGGGCTCACCGGGTGACGACCACCGGAGGTCTTACCCTCGCCACCGCCGTGCGGGTGATCGACGGGGTTCATCACTACGCCACGGACGGTCGGGCGCTTGCCCTTCCACCGCATGCGGCCGGCCTTGCCCCAGTTGATGTTCGCCTGTTCGGCGTTGCCGACCTCGCCGACAGTGGCGCGGCAGCGCACGTCGACACGGCGAATCTCACCGGATGGCATACGCAGGGAAGCGTAGCTGCCTTCCTTGCCGAGCAGCTGAATGCTGGTACCTGCCGAGCGCGCCAGCTTGGCACCGCCACCGGGCCGTAACTCCACGGCGTGGATGACGGTACCGGAGGGGATATTGCGCAGCGGCAGGTTGTTACCCGGCTTGATGTCGGCGTTGGCGCCGGACTCCACGATGTCGCCCTGCGAAAGTCCTTGCGGGGCGATGATGTAGCGCTTCTCACCGTCAAGAAAGTGGAGCAATGCAATATTCGCGGTGCGGTTCGGGTCGTATTCGATGTGCGCGACCTTGGCGTTGACGCCGTCCTTGTCGTGGCGACGGAAGTCGATGACCCGGTAGGCCCGCTTGTGGCCGCCGCCCTTGTGACGCGTGGTGATCCGGCCGTGAGCGTTGCGTCCGCCCTTGCCGTGCAGCGGACGCACCAGGGACTTCTCCGGATGATCGCGGGTGATCTCCGAAAAATCGGAGACGCTGGATCCGCGGCGACCCGGGGTCGTCGGCTTGTATTTGCGAATTGCCATGTCTGTGAATGTCCTTCTGGGCCTATTTGCACTTCGCGCGAGCGCTCATCGCGCCTTGCCGCGTCACGCCGGAGCTCCGAACAGGTCGATCGGCTTGCTGCCCGCCGCTAGGGTGACGATCGCGCGCTTGGTGTTCTTGCGCGTGCCGTATCCGGCGCGGGTGCGCTTGCGTTTGCCTTGGCGGTTCAGGGTATTAACCGAGTCGACCTTGACCTTGAAGATCTGCTCGATCGCGATCTTGATCTGGGTCTTATTCGAATCGGGACGCACCACAAACGTGTACACATTGTCCTCGATAAGCCCATAGGACTTCTCCGAGATGACGGGAGCCAGGATTATGTCGCGCGGATCGGTCACGGTAGCCATCAGGTCGAAACCTCCTGATCCTGATCGGTATCCAGATTGGTATTGGCGGTGCTGGCCTGGATATAGGCGTCCAGGGCCTCCACGCTGAACACCACGTCGTCTGCGTCAAGAACGTCGTAGGTGTTGAGCTGATCGGGCGAGAGCAAGTGAACGCCAGGAAGATTGCTAACACTCTTGGCGCCCACCACGTCGGCGCGGCCGACAACAACGAGTACTTTCTTGTTATCGGTCAGTGTCGCCAGGAACGACTTAGCGCTCTTAGTGGAGGGGACCTGACCGGCCACCAACTCGGTGATGGCGTGGATCCGGTCGTTGCGGGCCCGGTCCGAGAGTGCGCCGCGCAATGCAGCGGCGATCATCTTCTTAGGGGTCCGTTGGCTGTAGTCCCGCGGCTGCGGGCCGTGCACGACACCACCGCCGGTGAACTGCGGCGCCCTGGTCGAACCCTGGCGGGCCCGGCCGGTGCCCTTCTGCCGGTAGGGCTTCTTGCCGCCGCCGGAAACCTGAGCCCGGGTCTTAGTCGCGTGGGTGCCCTGACGTTTGGCGGCCAGCTGCGCGGTGACCACCTGGTGCATTAGCGCGATGTTGGGTTCGACGTCGAACAGCTCGGCCGGCAGCGAGACGGTGCCGTTCTTCTTGCCGTCCGGCGCCTTCACGGTGATCTTCAGGAACTTTTGAGCCATTTTACTTTTCGCCTCGCTTGATTGCGCTGCGGACAACCACCAGTCCACCGTTTCGGCCGGGGATGGCGCCCTTGATCAACAGCACGCCGTTCTCGGCATCGACCTTTTGCACCCTGAGGTTCTGCGTCGTGACCCGGTCGCTGCCCATCCGGCCCGACATGCGGGTGCCCTTGAAGACACGACCAGGAGTGGAGCAGCCGCCGATCGAGCCGGGCCGGCGGTGCACGGCCTGGGCGCCGTGGCTGGCACCCTGGCCCTTGAACCCGTGGCGCTTCATCGTGCCTGCGAAACCCTTGCCCTTCGAGGTGCCCGTCACGTCGACGAAGGTGCCGTCGGCGAAGATCTCCGCGGTCAGTTCCTGGCCGACTTCGTATTCGGCGGCGGCCGCCTCGTCATCGAGCCGGAACTCGGCGAGGTGGCGGCGCGGGTTCACTCCGGCGGCGGCGTACTGCCCGGTCACCGGCTTGTTCACCTTGCGCGGGCTGATCTCGCCGTAGGCAAGCTGCACGGCGCTGTAGCCGTCGCGCTCAGGGGTGCGTATGCGGGTCACCACATTGGGGCCGGCCTTGACGACCGTGACGGGGACGACCTTATTGTTTTCGTCGAACACCTGCGTCATTCCCAGCTTGGTGCCCAGAATGCCTTTGCGTGCCATGTTCTGGATATCTCCTACTGGGATGCCTATTGGATATTGACGTCGACGCTGGCCGGTAGATCGATGCGCATGAGGGCGTCAACGGTCTTCGGGGTCGGGTCGAGGATGTCGATCATCCGCTTGTGCGTGCGCATTTCGAAGTGTTCCCGCGAGTCCTTGTACTTGTGCGGGGACCGGATGACGCAATACACGTTCTTCTCGGTCGGCAGCGGTACAGGGCCAACCACGCTGGCGCCCGTTCGGGTAACCGTCTCAACGATCTTGCGCGCCGAGGCGTCTATCGCCTCGTGGTCGTAGGCCTTGAGCCTGATGCGGATCTTTTGTCCCGCCACGCTTCTCCTACCTCACTACTAACGGGCCCGAAGTCGGGCCTGGCTGTACCGCCGCTGTTTACCTGTCTGTGGTCCACCGACCCCCGCGGTCGGGTGTGTCGCCCGCACGCACGCTCTTTCGCGACGAAAAAACTCGTCTCGATCGAGGTTGGGACCGGACGCGCCGGTTAAGGGCGCTGGTCGCATGCCCGGCCAGGCGAACCCGGCTCAAGGCAACCCGAACAGTATGCCTGACGCACCGGGCCTCATCCAAATCTCTGGAGAAGGCCATCGAGCCAGGCGGCGGCGCACATACAACCGCGCCACGGAGTGCACAATCCACGCCGTCGGCAGTGACCTATCTTACCGACAAGTAAAGTGGGGCACATGAGTCCCGTGACCACCACCTACCGCATGTGGCAACGACTAGAGCGGCTCCCTGCGGGCCAGCGGCTGTTCTCGGCCGCCGCGATGGCCCGGGTGCCCTATTTCGCGTCGATTCTTCCGCACGTACGGCGCATGGAGCCCGGCTTGGCCGAGGTGGACGTTCCTAAGTGGTTCTTCGTCCACAACCATCTGCACACGGTGCACGCCATCGCATCGTGCAACGCCGCCGAGATGGCTATGGGCATGCTCATGGAGGCGACTGTTCCGACGAGCCACCGGTGGATTCCCAAAGCGATGAACGTGCAGTATTTGCAGAAGGCCGCCACATCGCTTCGCGCCACAGCCCGCATCGAACCGCCCGACTTTGCCGCCATTACCGAGGGAACCGAAGTCGTGGTGCCCGTCAGCGTGACCGACCGCAGCGGCATCGAGGTGGTCCACGCCGAGATCACAACGTGGTTGACCCCGGCCGGCCGCGCGGAACGACCCATCGACGCGTGATGCCTACCGAAGCCCGGCCCAGAACTGGCAATGATGCGTCTGCTCGAAGTCGGCGATCATGCGACTTCCGTCGGGCTGCAGCGACATCACCAGGTCGGAGGCTCCGACGTCGGGCCAGTGGGGCTGCCCGTGGGCCTGCGGGGCGCCCGTCGTCACAAACTGCGCCCAGTAGTCGATCATCTGGTTGGACAGTTTCTGTTGGGCAGCATCGAGCGGCGGCGCGCCGCCGACGTCGAACAGATAGCGAAGCTCCAACGAGTGGCTGGCCCCGACCGGAAACGGCAAGGTGCGCAGTGGATCGGGCGCCGGCGCGCCGCGGTCGTTGAACTCGTAGGAGTAGACCGCATCGTCGTCACGGGCCAGCGCCTCAGCCATGCGGTCGCCGACACAGGCGAACATCCCGTCGGTGACAGCGGCCGAATACGCCACCGGGGCGCTGTCGAATTCACTCAGCGGATACTGCTCGGCCACAGCAGCAGAGTTATCCCCGAACGTGGCAGCCAACAGGCCCGGGTAGTCCGACGCCGTGTAGGACTTGCCTTTGCGCAAATATTCCAGGGCGACGAACAGCGTGAACTCGTCACGAGTCGTTCCGATCATGATGGGAACTCGCGCGGCCCGGCCTTCGCTGAACCCCTTTACCGGGTTGACCGGCAACGCTACCGTGCCGGCCACCGGCCCGATGAGTTCGTCGTCTCCAATAGCGTAGTACCACAGCGGTTTCCGCAGCTTTTCCAGAGGTAACGCGCGCAGGCATGCGGCTGCGGAACTCACTTCGGCGCACCCTACCTGGGCTGCAAATTCGAGGCTGCGGGCTTCGGCGACCGGCAACGCGGCCTGCGCCTCGCATGGCGCGCTCTGGATGATGGCCGCGTCGAACAGCCCTAGCGAGCCGGGGGCGACGAGGTGGTCACACACCGACATGCCACCCGCCGACTCTCCGGCGAGCGTCACTTCGCCGGGATCACCGCCGAACTGCGCGATGTTGTCACGCACCCAACGGAGGGCGGCCTGCTGATCGACTAGGCCATAGTTCCCAACATCGCCTGCTGGTCCCAGCGCAGGATGCGCAAGGAACCCCAGCACGCCGAGCCGGTAGTTGACTGTGACTACGACGATGTCGCCGCGGGAAACGAGGCGGCGCGCGTCGTATACGCCGCCACTGCCGTTGACGAACGAGCCGCCGTGGATCCAGACCATCACCGGTCGCGGCCGCGCGGGAGCTGAATCTGGACCCCCGGCCGGGGTCCAGACGTTGAGCGTCAGGCAGTCCTCATCGGTTTCTCGGCCGAGCTCAATATCGCCCTCGAGATCCTGGATGCACCGCGATCCGAGATGGCCGGCATCGCGCACTCCGTCCCACTTCGGTGCCGGCTCAGGATTTCTCCAACGCAGCTCCCCGACTGGCGGTGCCGCGTAGGGGATTCCGGCGAAATAGCGGTGGTCGTTGGCTAAGATACCGCGCACTGCACCCGCTGCTGTCTGCACCAGCGCCGGGTCCGTCTCTGCAGGATCGCGTTCCCGCTGCCCTCCGGTACACCCAGCCGCCATCGCCAGGGCGACCACGATGCATACGGCGCGGCCGGAAACCGATGCGAGCATCACAAGTTCTGAGCCTAATAGTCACAAGGTGCCGCGCGCCTTCCCCCCGGACCGCGGCCATCGCCTACACTCTCAGAATTGACACCCGTCAACTATTCGGGGCCTCAGCGAGGGGACTTCATGAGCCTATCGACAATGGGGGACGCCACGAAGGTCCTGGCCGATCCAAATGCCTACGCCGACGACCCTCGCCTGCACGCAGCGCTTGCCCACCTGCGGGCCAACGAACCCGTCGCTTGGGTGGACAACCCGCCATATCGCCCGTTCTGGGCGATCACCAAACACAGCGACATCATGGCCATCGAGCGCGACAACGAGTTGTTCATCAGTGGTCCTCGGCCGCTCTTGATGCCCGCCGAGGGCGATGACGTGATGAAACAGCACCAAGATGCCGGGATCGGTATACGGACCCTCATACACATGGACGACCCGCACCACCGCGACGTCCGCAAGATCGGTGCGGACTGGTTCCGGCCGAAGGCGATGCGCGACCTCAAGGTCCGGGTGGACGAACTGGCCAAACGATATGTCGACCGGATGCGCGACATCGGTCCTGAATGTGACTTCGTCACCGACATCGCGATCAATTACCCACTCTACGTAATACTTTCGCTACTCGGCCTGCCCGAGGATGACTTCCCGCGGATGCTCACGCTCACCCAGGAGATGTTCGGCGGAGATGATGCCGAACACAAGCGCGGTGAGGGCACCACCGAAGACCTGCTGGCGGTGCTGATGGACTTCTTCGCCTATTTCTCGGCGCTGACCGCCGCACGTCGTAACCACCCCACCGACGATCTGGCTTCCGCGATCGCCAACGGCACGATTAACAGCGAGCCGCTTTCGGACATGGACACCGTCTCCTACTACGTGATTGTTGCCAGCGCCGGCCACGACACAACCAAAGACGCCATCTCCGGCGGTTTGCGCGCGCTCATCGACAACCCGGATCAGCTCGCTCGTCTCCGCGGCGATCTGGGCCTGATGGGCACCGCCGTCGAAGAGATGATCCGCTGGACCACGCCGGTGAAAGAGTTCATGCGGACCGCCACCGCCGACACCGAGATACGCGGGGTACCGATCGCCACGGGCGAGTCGGTGTACTTGGCCTACGTCTCGGCCAACCGAGACGAAGAGATCTTCACCGAACCGTTCCGATTCGACGTGGGCCGGGATCCGAACAAGCATCTGGCCTTCGGATACGGCGTGCATTTCTGCCTCGGCGCCGCCCTGGCACGGATGGAGATGAACAGCCTGTTCAGAGAACTGCTACCTCGACTGGAGTCGATCGAGCTGGCCGGCGAACCCGAACTGTCGGCCACCACGTTCGTCGGCGGTCTCAAGCACCTGCCCGTTCGCTACTCGCTGAGATAATGAACTCGGCCGCGCGGTGGCCAACCATGACGATCGTCGCGTGCGGCCCGCGACTGGTGATCGCCGGCAGTATCGATCCGTCGACCACCCACAGCCCGTCCACCCCGAAGACCCGGCACCGATTGTCGACCACAGCTGCGGGGTCACCGGCCCTGCCCATCTGGGCGCTACCGCATAGATGTTGGGAAGTAGCCCACAGCTCCTCGGGTTGCACCGTCGAACAGGCGATTTCAGATGCCAGTTGGATTCCTGCGTGCAGCAGCTGGACGTCTGCAGCCTCGCTGTCATAGCGATGATCGATCACCGGGGCAATGTCCGGGTCAGCCGATGCCAGCATGACCCGGCCCCTAGATCGGGGACGCATCAACGCCACCCCGAGATGCGGCTGATCGGAAAGGCCTTCGCGACGGCCACTCGTCAGGGCGCTGAAGCCCGCCGTGTACGCCCTAATCTCCAGGCCGTCCCGCGTGGCCAATATGGCCTCTAGTGGTGGCCTGCCCTGGGCCGGAGGCCAGCTCACCGGTAGCACCCATTCCGGATGGTCAACGGTGCTAACACCGACGGGAAGGGCGACTTCGACGGGTACACCTGCAGCCCGCAGCATCTGCTCGGGCCCGAGGCCGGACAGCATCAGCAGATGCGCCGAGCCGATAGCTCCTGCGCACAGCACGATCTGGTCAGCGGTCAGGACAAACTTTCCGTGCGGCCCGCGGCACTCCACAGAGGCTACCCGTCCCTTTTCCATCTGAATCCGTCCGGCCTTGGTGCCGGTCAGCACTGTAAGGTTTCGACGATGCAGTGCTGGCCGCAGGAAGGAGGCCCCGGGGCCGACGCGGTTGCCGCCGTTGATGTTCAAGGGCACCGCACCCACGCCCCACGGAACCGGCGACTCCGGCGTCGAGCCGTTGAGATCGCTTATCCAGTCGAAGCCCGCTCCCAGGGCGGACGTGACGAACGACTCTGTACAGCCGTCGAATTCGGCAACCCGGCGCACGGTGATCGGTCCATCGGATCCGTGTATCGGGTTGTCGAAGTCGAGGTCGTTCTCAATGGCTTTGAAGTGCGGCAGGACATCGGCCCAGGCCCAGCCGTCGACCGCCCAGCCTTCGATATCCGAGGGCAGAGCGCGGCAGAAGTATCCGCCGTTGATCGCACCCGACCCGCCGACCACCGCGCCACGCACGAGCTGCACGTGCCGTTTCGGCGCGTCGGTCAAGGTGGTCAGGTAGCGGCGTACCACCGAGCTGGCCGACCCGATCGGGAGCCGCAGACCATCGGTGATCTGGCTGAGCACTCGCGGATCGGCAGGCCCAGGCCCCGATTCGACTACGGTCACCTGGCACCGTTCGTCAATGGAAAGCCGCTCTGCAAGCACCGATCCCGCGCTTCCTGCGCCGACGATCAGAACATCACTGTGCACGCGGACAGCGTTCAGGGCTGGAACTGCGGCTTGAGCGCTCCGGCGTGACGCTCACGTATGACCCCGCCCCACAGCCCCAGGCCGTATGCAATGTCGTCCAGCCGTTTGAGCAGAACGTAGGTGAACAGCCCGACACGCTTGACGTCATCGTCGTCGGCATTGCCGTTGTACTTGCCGCTGCGGGTGATCCAGTCGAACACCCCATCCAGTACGGCGGCCACCAGCACCACGCGGCGACAACGTCGCGACAGCACCGCAGCGATCAGTGCGATCGGCCAGTAGTGTCGACAGATCGCCGACGCCAACTGCGGCAACGCCGACCATAGCCCCTGAGCGGCAACGACTGCGACCTCCATAGGCTCGGTCGGCACGGTGGACAACGACCTAGCGATCCGGCGCCCGGTGGTCGCCGCGACCAGGACCGAGGCCAGGTTACCCAGGCGCGAACCGATGGCCGCCAGGATCCACACCACCAACGTCCACCCTGAAATCACCAATGGGGCTGTCTTGCCAGGGTGCCGGATCGCCAGCGGCGCTGCTGATCGACCGTAGAAAGTCTTACGTGCAAACCACTTTCGCAGCTCAGCGCGGTGATCGTGGGCGACCAACGCTATCGGTTCGTAGCGCAGTCGCGCGCCGGCTTCGCTGAGACGCCAGCAAAGGTCGACGTCCTCGCCGGATACCAGTGACTCGTCGAAGCCCCCGATCTCGATAAGTGCGCGGCGGCGGCAGATGATCGCGGCGCTGGGCGCGTAGGACACTGTCCCCAGGGGGACGACCGGCGCCTCCCGCAATCCTAGGTCAAGCGGAGACCGCACCGCCTCGTAGCGCGCCACCGCGCTGTCAGAGGGGTTCAATGCAACGATCCGTGGTGCCACCAGGGCCACCGCGGGGTCGCAGAAGTGCCCCAGCAGGGCCTCTAGCCATCCGCGACGGGGCAGCACATCGGAGTCCAGGCAAGCGACGAGTTCCGTCTCGCAAGCCCGCAGCCCGGCATTGCGGGCAGCTGATGGACCCTTGCTGCGGGAATTTCTCAAAACGCTTACATCACAGTGCATTCCCTCGAAGTCAGAGTCCAGCACTGGCGTCACCGAGCCGTCGTCCACGACGACCACGCGCAGCCCCCGCAAGGAAGAAACCAGCCGCTGAAGCCCGGAAGGGTTGTCCCGCACAGGGATAACAACGGTGACATCCCGGTGTGACGGTCCACTCAGTGGGCGCGGGTGGGCGACCGTGGCGTCCAGCAGGGTGCGGGCCAGCTGGGCGCTGACGGCGTCGCGCACCTCGAGCCTGCCGCCGTTGAGCATGGTCTGTGCGGCAGGCGCCAGTCGAAGCAGACGGGTGGGTGACCCGCCGAGCAGGGCAGCACCCTCTCCGAGGACCCGCACCCGCCGGTCCACCTGAACAGCGAACCCGTCGGGCAGGCGCAGCCCGCTCATCTCAACATCCCCTGGCGATCGGGCGCCCACCGAATGACTCGCTCTAGACACGTGTCAACCATCTCGGCAAAAACTCTGCGGCCTTCGTCGGCAGTTGCCGTGGTGGGATCCCCGAGCACTCCCAGCGAACTGACAGCCGCGACTCCCCCGCCAAGCATTTGCGGCATCAGCTCGGACAAGGGAGCCAGGTTTCCCGCGACTCGCTGCTCCTGCCTGACCGCTTCCGGTGAGATGTGCAGCAATACAGATGTTTCTGTACTGCCTGCATGGGCGTCGGCGTTGTTGGCACTGCACGCACACCAGCCCGCGTCCCGCCCCTCAGACCGCACAAGGGCCACCGCGCGGCCCAGTGCCTCGACATTCCCGCCGTGACCATTGACGAAGACGAGACGAGAGGCCCACTGGCAGGCGGATCGTGCGAATTCCACGAGGACTTCTACCAGCACCGATGTCCCAATCGAGACGGTCCCGGCGAAGCCTTCGTGCTCACCACTGGCACCGTAACTGATGGCTGGGGCGACCAGCCAGTTGGATTCAACCCCGGCGCAAAGGCGCAGGGTAAGCGCATGCGCCACTGCAGTCGCGATGCGAGTGTCGGTGTCCAAAGGCAGGTGAGGTCCATGCTGCTCGGTGGAACCTACGGGGACGACCAGCGCGGGCGACGTGTTGTGCACCTGTCTCGACGTTGAGTTCCCGAGCTCGCTGGGGAAAGCCACGCGACGATGGTAGGCCGAATTCACCTGGCATGCACCAATTGTTTACGCATGCGTGCCAATTGATTTTCCGTGATCGGCCCGCAGCCATCGATCAGGAATCACGCCAGCCCCCTGCGCCACGCCAGTATCAGGAGACGGCTCGGCAGAGCAGTGCAGGCTGAGGCCGAATCACACCCCTAGGGCGCGGGTGAAGCCGTCGGGGATAAGGACATCCTCGCCAGTCAACTCCTGGATCGAAGATTTGCCGAGGCCCATCAGCGCGGAGTCGATGCCACTGCGCATTATGTCAAGTACGTTCTCGACTCCAGCCTGGCCGTTGGCGGCCAAACCCCACAGATAGGCCCGGCCGATCATGACCGCCCGAGCGCCCAATGCGACGGCCTTGACCACATCACTACCGCGGCGGACCCCGCCATCGAGCAAAACTTCGACCTGTTCGCCCACCGCGTCGGCGATTGCCGGCAGACAACGGATGGCCGCCGGCGTGCCGTCCAGGTTATTGCCGCCGTGGTTAGACACGGTGATCGCCGAAACACCAGCATCGACAGCGCGTTTGGCGTCGTCGACGCGCACCATACCCTTGAGCAGGAACGGACCGCCCCACAGTTCGCGCAGCCAGGCGATATCTTCCCAGTTCGGCGGCGGGGTGCCCATCCACTCTCCGTAAGCCTGGAAGAACGTGGGACCCGCCTCACCGCGTCTGCCCTGGTTGGGCACCCGCAGGTCCGGAGGGCGCAGACCTTTGCCGAAGCTCCACAACCAACGCGGCTTGGTGATCACCTCGGGAGACATCCGCAGCATGGTGGCCAGGTTCATTTGCTCGGGAATCTTGGGGCTGCCCCAGTCGCGGCCGTGCGCAAAGCTCCAGTCGGTAGTCGCGATGAGCCCGACGGCTCCAGCTTCTCTGGCGCGCTGCACCCTTTCGGCGATCTGGTCACGGCCGCCCAGCCAGTAGATCTGGAAGAAGATCTTGTCGTTAGCCGCCACGACCTCTTCCATAGGCTTGCTGGCAAATGACGACAAAGCCATCGCGGTGCCCCTGGCTGCGGCGGCTCGCGCCACAGCCACTTCGCCGTCGGGGTTGACCGCCTGCACGCCAGTCGGGGAGATGATGACCGGTAGCGAAATATCCTGGCCCATAACCGTCGTCGCCATATCGCGACTCTCGGTGGCGCCGATGACGTGCGGAGCGAAGCCGAGTTGGGCGAAAGACTCGACGTTGTCTGCGATGGTAACACCCTTCTCGCTGGCCGAGATCAGCGACGAGTACACCGACTTGGGAAGCCGCTTCTTGGCCCGCTGCTGGGCGATGGCGACAGTTTCGAACCAGGAATCGCGGGCCATCAGATCATCTCCGCTTCACACAGGACTTTCGTTGCAGAACTTCTTGGGGGGAACACTCAGCAGTGCGAGCGGGATTGGACCTGAGGGTGTCTTGCGGCCCGCGGTGCGAGAGTGGTCGACACTGGACTTGGGCTTGTCGCGCTCGCGGGCCAACGCCGGCTCGCCACAGCCTTGAACGCACTCCGGATCTGGGCCTTCCAACGGCAACCCGGTGAAGAACTTCGCCGCCATGCAACCGCCGCGGCAGCTGTCGTAATGCCCGCAGCTCCCACACGCCCCGGCCGACTGCGGTTCACGCAGCTCCCGGAACAACTCGGAGTTCTGCCACACATTACGGAATCCGTTATCCGACAGGATATTTCCAGCAAGGAACGTGTCGTGGATCGCAAAGGGGCAGGCGTAGACGTCACCCACTGGATCGATGAGGCAGACCACCCGGCCGGCACCGCAGAGGTTGAGACCTGCCAGCGCTCCCGGCTCGCCCAGCCCTGATAGGTGGAAGAACGAATCACCGGTGAGCACGCGCTCGCCATTGCTCACCAGCCAGTTGTACAGCTGAACTTGTTGGGCGGGTTTGGGGTGCAGTTCATCCCAGACGTCGACGCCGCGGCCCGACGGCCGCAGCCGGGTGATGCGCAGGGTCGCACCGTACCGGTCAGCCAGCTCCTTGAAGTCGTCGAGTTGATCGATATTGTGCCGAGTCACTACGACGGAGATCTTGGCATCCTGGAAGCCGGCATCCCTCAGGTTTTCCAGCGCGCGGATGGCCATCGCGTAGGAACCGGGACCGCGCACCGCGTCGTTGACTTGGGCTGTCGCGCCGTCCAGGGAAATCTGTACGTCGACGTAGTCACTGGCGGCCAACTTCGTCGCGACCTCACCGGTGATCCGAACCCCGTTGGTGGAGAACTTGACGCCCACGTGGTGGGCAGTCGCATAATCGACGAGCTCCCAGAAATCCGGCCTCACAGTGGGTTCCCCACCGCCTATATTCACGTAAAACACCTGCATGCGTTCCAGCTCGTCGATAATGTCCTTGCATTGCAGCGTGGTCAGCTCACGCGGATCCCGCTTGCCCGAAGATGACAGACAGTGCACACAGGACAGGTTGCATGCGTAGGTCAGTTCCCAGGTCAGGCAGATCGGTGCATCCAGGCCATGTTCGAACTGGTCGATGAGCCTGGGCACCGGCTGCGCGTGGGCGGTTTCAAGCATTGTCATCGGCCTTCTCCTGCATCGGCTGTCTGCCCCCGCGCCGCGATCAGCATCTTGGACTGGGCGAGCACACCCAGTGCGTGAATGTAGGGCGCCTGGCTTTCCTCGTCGATTCCTGCGGCGCGGCAGGCGGATCGGACATCGGGATGATCGGCCAGCGAGTTGACCACCCCAACGATCGTCCGGTTCTTCAAGAACGACAGCTTGCGCGTCCCGAAGTGATACAGCAGCGCGCCGAACGGCTCGGGCCGCACCGCCACCTGCGGGTGCAAACGCCAGCGCAGGTCCGGGTCGAACCTCCGGGCCGGCTGGGACGCGGCCACGATCAGTAGACTCCGCACATCCCGTCGATCGAGATTTCCTCGACCAAGCTCTCAGTGACCAACTCTTCGGCCTCGGCCTGCCCTGCGTTCTGGCTGTGCTCAGACGGCTCCATCAATCTCGCCTTTCTTCTCGCGGTCCCCAGGCAAGGGGCTCGACAATTGTGATCCCGGCCGCAAGAATATGGCATCGGGTGCCGGAATGGAAGGGTGGATGCCGATGCACGCTTCGAAGGCGCGCGTGGGCCGTCGTCGATCGACGAGTTGGGAGCACATCAGCGACGTCGCGATCGACCTATTCGTGGCCCACGGCTTTGACGATGTCAGCGTCGACGACGTGGCGGTGGCGGCGGGGATTGCTCGACGGACGCTGTTTCGCTACTACCCGTCGAAGAACGCGCTGCCATGGGGCGACTTCGACGCCCACCTCCTACGCATGCGCACCTTGCTCGCCGACACCGATCCCGAGGTGCCGATACGGGACGCACTGCGCAGCGCACTGCTAGCCTTCAATGACTTCGATGACACCCACCGTCACCGCCAGCGTATGCGGCTCATCCTGGAAACTAATGCCCTGCAAGCCTATTCGATGACCATGTACGCCGGGTGGCGCGGCGCGGTAGCCACCTTCGTAGCCGGCCGTCTGGGCGAGAAATCCAGCGACTTAGTGCCACAGACGGTGGCCTGGACGATGCTCGCGGTGGCGCTGGCGGCTTACGAACGGTGGCTGGCCGACGGGTCGGCGTCGTTGGCCGCGACGTTGGGCGATGCATTCGACATGCTGGGGCCGGGCCTGGCCAACCTCAAGGGCTGACACCCACCCTCAAGGGGTGACTCTTTTCTCGCCGGAACCTGAGTTAGACCCAGCGGCTGCGCACGGGAGGCGCTTCGGGCTCCACCCAGGCCTTGGCGTAGCGGTGACTACCCTCCCGCTGCACATCCCGGCTCCGATAGACCACGTACGGACGCACCAGGTATCCAATCGGCGCGCTGAAGGCGTGCACCAGCCGGGTGTAGGGCCAACTGGCCACCAACGCAAGCACGACCAGCACGTGTAACTGGAACATCCACGGTGCACCCGCCATCAGCTCGGGCTCCGGATGCAATGAGAAAAGGCTGCGAAACCATGGTGACACCGTTTCGCGGTAGTTGTAGACCGCGAACACATTGGTCATCGTGTTCAGCATCCCGGTGACGAGGGCCCCAACAAGCAGCAGGTACATCACCTTGTCATTGCGGGACGTAGCTCTTCGCACCGCCGGCACCTTGATGCGGCGGTAGAGCAGAATACCCAGGCCCGCGACGACAGCGAACCCAGCCAGCGAGCCCATCGTGACCGACATCAGGTGATAGGAGTGTTCGCTGATTCCCACCGCAGCCGTCCACGTCTCGGGAATGAGCAGGCCCATTACGTGGCCACCGAACACGCCGAGGAGTCCGAAATGGAACAGCGGGCTACCCAATCGCAGCAGCCGGCTTTCGTATATCTGCGACGATCGCGTGGTCCAGCCGAATTGATCGGAGCGATAGCGCCAGGCATGGCCGAGTAGGAACGACGTGAACGCGACGTAGGGCACTGTCATCCACAGCAGGTTGTTCATCGGCGGCCTCCGGGGCTGAGTGGGTCCATCGCGAAGGGCTCCAGGCCGACCTCTTCCTCGGGCGGGCCCTGGGCGGCTAGTTCTGCGATTCGGCGCCGGTCGGCCGTATTGACCGGCGGCAACGTCGCCAGGATCGCCACCAAGAGGTCGACGTATGGCGATGCGCTGTCCTGCAACGAGAGCCGCAGCAACTCGAGCACCGGCACGTTCTCGCCGAGAAGCCGCTGCCCTTCCACGTGATCGACGGTTGCGGCGAACTCCAGCACCATCGGGAGATAGTCTGGCAACTCATCGTCGCCAACCTCCACGCCGGCCTGCCGGTAGGCGTGCTTGACCCGCAACAGTGCCATCCCACGCTTGCGGGTGTCGCCGTATGCGTAGTAGGTCAGGTGCAGGCTGGCGCGGCGACGCATGTCGAAGGTCTCGACGTACTGCGCGGCAAGCGCAAGCGGACCCGTATCACGGAAATAACTGATGAAGGCCAGCATCGGATCTCTGACCTCGCCCGGTAATTCGGTTGCAGCAGAGGCCAGTTGCTCGGTCATCGCTATCGTCTGTTCGCTGGGGTAGTCAAGCAATAGCGCGGCGATCCGCCACACCAGCCGCTGGTCGATCTCAGAGAAATTGCTGGGCAGCGGCTTTCGTGGCTTCAGCGGCTTTGAACGCTTCGGGGGCCTCGAGGTTCTTGGCACGCGCTCGGGTAGCTTCATGGAATACTCATTTCGAGGGAACTATCCCCTCGGATGCTTTCCCGTCCCAGTTCAGCAGGTTGATGCGGGTGGATTTATCTTCTGGTCCGGCCGGGTTGGTGTCGGTGAGGTGGAACTTGTCGACCATCGTGTCCAAGGCGGTCATGCCTGGCCCGCCATCGTTGTCCAGGCTGCACCCGGTTGCCAGTGCGTCGAGCCGATGCGCATCCGAGCCTGCGGCGCTGGGGATCACGTAGCGGTCAGAATACTTGGCGATCGCAAGTAGCCTGTACATCGACTCGATCTCGTCGCCGCGCAACCGGACCGCCTCCGGGATGGTCTCGTCGAAATCTTCGCCGAGGTTGGCCGCCCGCATGTATGCGCGCATCGCCGCAAGTCGCTGCAGTGCTGCCCGAACCGGCCCGATCTCCCCAGCGGTGAACAACTCCGCCAGATACTCCACTGGGATGCGCAGCGCGTCGATAGCACCGAACAGGTTGGATACGTTCTCTCCGTCATGTCCGGTCTCGCCGAGGATGTCCACGACCGGCGATAGTGGCGGCACGTACCAGACCATCGGCATCGTGCGGTATTCCGGATGTAGCGGCAGCGCCACTTGGTAGTCGACAATGAGCCGATACACCGGCGAGTTCTGCGCTGCCTCGATCCATTCGGTGGATATGCCGGCACGTTCTGCCTCGGCGACCACTCGCGGGTCGTGCGGATTGAGAAACACGCCGAGTTGTGAAGGATAGAGATCCTTTTCGTCTTGCACCGAGGCGGCGGCTTCCACGGCGTCAGCGTCATAGAGCATCACGCCGATGTAGCGCAACCTCCCTACGCAGGTCTCCGAACACACCGTCGGGATGCCGACCTCCATCCGGGGATAGCAGAAGGTGCACTTCTCGGCCTTGCCGGTTTTGTGGTTGAAGTAGATCTTCTTGTACGGGCAGCCCGTGACGCACTGCCGCCAACCACGACAGCGGTCCTGATCGACAAGCACGATACCGTCCTCGCTGCGCTTGTAGATCGCATCCGATGGGCACGAGGCCGCGCAGGATGGGTTCAGGCAGTGCTCGCAGATACGCGGCAGGTAGAACATGAAGGTCTCTTCGAACTCGAGCTTGACCTTGTTGGACAAATTGGCCAGCAGCGGATCCTGGCCGATTTGGTCCGGGCCGCCGCCCAGATCGTCGTCCCAGTTCGCCCCCCAGGTGACCTTGGTATCCCGGCCGGTGATCAGCGACTTAGGCCTGGCCACCGGTGTGGTGTCCATCGCCGGCGAGGAAAGCAGGCTGTCGTAGTCGTAGGTCCACGGGTCGTAGTAGTCCGACACTGTCGGCAGATCCGGGTTGGCGAAGATGTTCAGCAGGCGGCGAAGCCTGCTTCCCGATTTGAGTGTGAGCTTGCCCCGCTTGTTCAGCGTCCAGCCGCCCTTCCACCGCTCCTGATCTTCGTATTGGCGCGGGTAACCTTGTCCCGGACGGGTTTCCACGTTGTTGAACCAGACATACTCCACGCCGCTGCGATTGGTCCAGGCCTGCTTGCAGGTGACGCTGCAGGTGTGGCAGCCGATGCACTTGTCCAAGTTCATCACCATCGCCAGCTGTGCCATCACTCGCATATCAGTACTCCACTTCCTGCGAGCGGCGACGGATCGTGGTGACTTCGTCACGCTGATTTCCGGTCGGTCCGTGGTAGTTCAGCCCAAAGGATTGCTGGGCGTAGCCGCCGATAAGGTGTGTCGGTTTGATCATCACCCGGGTGAGGGCATTGTGGATACCGCCGCGTTTTCCGGTCTTCTCCGTGCGGGGGACGTCGACGGCCTTGTCCTGAGCGTGGTACATGAACACGACGCCTTCGGGCATTCGGTGGCTCACGATCGCGCGAGCGTTGACCACGCCGTTGCGGTTGGTGCACTCGATCCAGTCGTTATCGACGACACCGATCTTCGCGGCGTCCACATCCGACATCCAGATGCCTTGCCCGCCACGGGAAAGCGTGAGCATATACAGGTTGTCCTGGTAGGCGGAATGGATGGACCATTTCGAGTGCGGGGTCAAGTACCGCACCGTGATCCCGCCTGTGGTGTCCAAAACGGCAGGCTCATTGAACAGTGCTGTCATGTCCAGCGGAGGCCGGAAGATCGGCAACTGTTCGCCGAGCTCGCCCATCCAGTCGTGATCAAGGTAGAAGTGCTGGCGCCCGGTCAGGGTGTGCCACGGCTTGAGCCGTTCAGTGTTGATGGTGAACGGCGCGTAGCGGCGACCGCCGGTCTCAGAACCAGACCATTCCGGCGAAGTGTTGACCGCTACCGGTCGGGACTGTGTGTCGGCGAAGGTGATTCGCCTGCTCTCGCTCTCCTTGGCAAGGTCGACCAGCTCGGTCCCGGTGCGGCGCTCCAGTGCTTCGAACCCCTCGACGGCCAACCGGCCATTGGTTGTGCCAGATAGGGCGAGGATGGCCTCGGCTGCGTGAGTGTCCTTGGCGAGCGACGGCCGCCCTACCCCGGCACCGCTGACTACGGCGCCGTTGACGCCCCGCAGGTACTCGACCTCGGCGTTGGGATGAGTCGTCACGCCCTTCCACGTCAGCCCCGCGGTCTCCACCAATGGGCCTAGCGCAGCCATCTTATCGGCAACCGCCGGGAAGTCGCGCTCGACCACCACCAAGTTTGGCATCGTCTGGCCCGGAATCGGCTCGCACTCGCCGGCTCTCCAATCCAGTACCCGACCGCCGGGCTGGGCTGTGGCGCCGGCAGTGTCGTGCTGCAATGGCACTGCGACGACGTCCTTGCGCTTGCCGAGGTGCTTCTCGGCGAGCCAGGAGAACCCCCGCGCGATTCGGTGAAACGCGTCGAAATCTGTCTTGGACTCCCACGGCGGTGAGATCGCCGGAGAAAACGCATGCACGAAGGGGTGCATGTCGGTGCTAGACAAGTCATGCTTCTCATACCAGGTGGCCGCGGGCAAGACGATGTCAGAGAACAGCGTGGTGCTGGTGTTGCGGAAGTCCAGGGACAGCAACAGGTCCAGCTTGCCGACCGGCGCGTCGTCACGCCAGACGACCTCCTTCGGACGCACGCTGTCTTCGTCACGCGCCGCGACGTTGGAGTCGGTGCCCAGGAGGTGCTTGAGGAAGTACTCGTTGCCCTTCGCTGACGAACCCAGCAGGTTCGACCGCCACACCGTCAGGCAGCGTGGGAAGTTTTCCGGTGCGTCTGGATCCTCGCAGGCGAACTGCAGGTGGCCAGACTTCAAGCCGTCCACGACGTGCTTCGAAGGATCTTTATTCAATCGCGTCGCGTCGTCAGCGAGATCCAGTGGATTTCGGTTGAACGTCGGGTAGCTGGGCATCCAACCGAGCCGGGTGGCCAGTGCAATGTTGTCTGCCGCGGTGCGGCCGCTGAACCGGCCCTCCGCCAGCGGCGATGCCATCACCTCTGAGGTGAACGGGTCGTAGCGCCACTGGTCGGTTGCCAGGTACCAGAACACGGTGCCCTGCATCTGTCGCGGTGGTCGCTGCCAGTCCAGACCGAAAGCCAGCGTAGACCAACCGGTTACCGGCCGACACTTCTCCTGGCCGACGTAGTGTGCCCAGCCGCCGCCGTTGACGCCCTGACAGCCGGTGAGCATCACCAGGGTGAGGAACGAGCGGTAGATTTGATCGGAATGGAACCAGTGGTTGGTCCCGGCGCCCATCAGGATCATGGATCGACCACCGGAACGTTCTGCGTTGTCGGCGAATTCGCGCGCGATCCGCTCGGCTGCCGCCGCCGGCACCCCGGTGATCTGTTCCTGCCATGCGGGAGTGTAGGGCTGCGATGCGTCGTTGTAGTCCTCCGGCCAATCGCCAGGCAGGCCGTCGCGGTACACGCCGTATTGCGCGAGCAGAAGGTCGAATACGGTGGTGACGCGTTGTCCGGCAACAATCCTCGTCGGTACCCCGCGCGTCAGGACCCCCGGTTTATCGCCGTCGAAACGAGGGAGCCCTACCGCAGCTACTTCGCTGTCGGGGCCGTGCAATGTAAGTAGCGGGTCTACGCCATTCAGGTCTAGGTTCCAGTGGCCTTCACCCGAGTCGGTGAACCGATGTCCCAGTGAACCGTTGGGTACCACTGGAGTTCCCTCTGAATCGAGCAGTACGGTCTTTGATTCCGGCGCCTCGCAATCCCCGTAGTCACCTCCGAGATCGGCTGCGGTGAGAAACTTTCCGGGCAGGAGCTCGCCGTCGCGCTCGGTAATATTCACCAGGAACGGCAGGTCAGTGTACTTCTTCACGTAGTCAGTGAAGTACGGGGTCTTCTTGGCTATGAAGAATTCCTTGAGAATCACGTGCCCCATCGACATCGCCAGAGCCGCATCGGTCCCGGGCCGTGCCGGTAGCCATTCGTCGGCAAACTTGGTGTTGTCGGCGTAGTCAGGCGAGACGACGATGACTTTCTGGCCGCGATAGCGTGCCTCAGTCATGTAGTGCGCGTCGGGCGTTCGGGTAACCGGAACGTTGGAGCCCCACATGATCAGGTAACTGGCATCGAACCAGTCAGCGGACTCAGGCACATCGGTCTGGTCGCCGAAGACCTGCGGCGACGCGACCGGAAGGTCGGCGTACCAGTCATAGAACGACAGCATGGAACCGCCGATCAACGACATGAACCGCGCGCCCACGGCATGACTCACCATCGACATCGCCGGAATAGGGGAGAATCCGGCGACCCGGTCGGGACCGTATTTCTTGATCGTGTGCACGTGTGCGGCGGCGGCGATCTCAGCCGCCTCCCACCACTCGGCCCGCACGAAGCCACCCTTGCCGCGGGCCTCTTTGTAGCGTTTGGACTTCACGGGGTCGTCCACGATGTCCGCCCACGCCATTACCGGGTCCTTCAACCGTTCTTTCGCCTCGCGGTAGTACTCGAGTAGAACGCCCCGCACGTAAGGATACCGCACACGCGCGGGCGAATACGTGTACCAGGAGAAGGAGGCTCCACGTGGACAGCCACGCGGCTCATATTCGGGCTTGTCTGCCCCGACCGACGGGTAGTCCGTCTGCTGCGATTCCCAGGTGATCACGCCATCCTTGACGTAGATCTTCCATGAACACGAGCCGGTACAGTTGACGCCGTGCGTCGAGCGGACGACCTTGTCGTGCGCCCAGCGGTCGCGGTAGAAGTCATCTGCCGAGCGACCACCGATCTTGTGCAGGGTCCTCTGGTCAGCTGATATTTCGCCACGGTGGAAATACTTGCCCAGGCCTAGGAGGGCGTCGGCGGATGCCTTGCCGCCGGCATGGCTGTCGACCACATTGCCCCCTCATCGGACTGCATACCGATCCAAGCCGGATCGGTTTATTCACCGAAGACTAGGGGTGGCGATAAAGGGGGCCAAACCGAGCAGCGGTGCCCGCGGTTGCCAGGTCACCTGAGTTAACACACCTGTCATGAGCGGGGGGTGCGAACTGGGCTGGCGAGTTGCTGCTCACCTGCGAAGATCCGCGGGCGGTGGTGGTCTGCGGCGAAACCTGCCGCACTGG
>DAOUYK010000247.1 GCA_030666145.1 Mycolicibacterium sp.
TCACCGCACACGGCCTTGACCACTCCACGGTTCAGGTGGAACCGCCTGAGTCCGCCGCCGACTGCAAGTGCGAAAGCAATAGCCGGTAGCTGGATTCAGGACAGCCCGAGCTCCGCGCGGGCAAACGGATCGCAGTCGTCAAGCAGATCCAGGCAACGCTGGTACTCCTCGACCTCTCCAATCGCGTCGGCGGCGCCGGCCAGCGCCGCGACGCATCGCAGGAAGCCCCGGTTGGGCGGGTGGAAGAAGGGCACCGGACCGAAACCCTTCCAGCCGCTGCGACGCAGCTGATCTAGCCCACGGTGATAACCGGTGCGGGCGTAGGCATAGGCGGTGACCGCCTTGTCCTGGTCGAGCGCCTCCTCGGCGAGCAGCGCCCAAGCGATCGAGGCCGTTGGATGCGCCGCGGCCACGATGGACGGGGTCTCCCCTGCATCCAATTCCGCCTCAGCTATGGGATCACCAGGTAGCAGCAAAGGTTCCGGTCCGAGGAGATCGCCCATCTGAGTCATAGGCCCATTGTGCCGTGCGGCCGCGGGCGCCCATCACAGCGGATGGTTAAGCTTCGGCCGTAGCGTCCGTTAGTTAGGGAAGGACCAGGGAGGATTGAGTAGGGATGTCGAACCCCACAGGGCCTAGCCAGCCGGACGAGACCAACGACGAGGTCGCCGCGGCCCCCCCTCCGGAAGCCCCCAGTCCGAAAACTCCCGAGCCGGCTGAGGCATCCCTGACCGAGGCGCATCCGCCCGGCCCGGACGCCGAAACCGAGCTACTGCCCGAACCCGACCCTGAGCAGGAACCGGCCAACGAGGTCATGGTCCCCGCTGCCCCCCAGGCCGAGGATCCGGCCGAACAACCCGGCGAGCGGCGGTACACCGCACCGTCCGGATTCGATGCGGGATCCACCCAGATCATCAAGCCGCCCGCAGACCCGGCTACCGAAGTGTTCGCGGCGACCGAAAACGCTCAGACGGAGGAGTTCGCCGCCGACAAACCTGTTACCCCCCAGACGATTCCGCCACGTGGCGAGGTCCCACAGCCGCGCTTCACAAGACGCAACTGGGGCTGGGCGACTGCCATAGTGCTGGTTATCGCCGCGCTAGCAGCCATTGCGACTCTCGGCACGTTTCTCCTGACCCGTACCTCCTCTCCTGCGGTGTCCCAGGATGAGCTGGTCCGTACCACGATCGAGAACTTCGACATCGCGGTGCAGAACGGCGATCTGTCGACGCTGCGCGGCATCACCTGCGGGGCTACCCGCGACAACTACGTCCGCTACAACGAGAAAGCCTGGTCCGAAACCCACGCGCGAGTGGCCGCCGCCAAGCAGTACCCGGTGGTGGCCAGCATCGATCAGGTGGTGATCAACGGCGATCATGCCGAGGCCAACGTCACGACCTTCATGGCCTACGCACCGCAGACCCGTTCGACGCGAAGCTTCGATCTGGAGTTCCGCGACGACCAGTGGAAGATCTGCCAGGCGCCGGCCAGCTAGCCGTTGACGCTGCGGCCCGCACTGTGCAGGTCGTTGCAAGCCTCGATGACCCGGTCGACCATGCCGACCTCGGCCTTCTTCAAGTAGCTGCGCGGGTCGTAGGCCTTCTTGTTACCCACCTCGCCGTCGACTTTGAGGACGCCGTCGTAGTTGGAGAAGAAGTGGCCGGCGATCTGACGGCTGAATGCATACTGCATGTCGGTGTCGACGTTCATTTTGACTACGCCGTACTTCAAAGAGTCCTCGATATCGGACTTGAGCGAGCCCGAACCGCCGTGAAAAACGAAGTCGAAGGGCTTGGAGCCCTCAGGCAGGTCGAGCTTCGCCGCGGCCACCTTCTGGCCCTCGGCCAGCACCCCGGGCTTGAGCACGACGTTGCCCGGCTTGTAGACGCCGTGCACGTTGCCAAAGGTCGCGGCCAGCAGGTACTTGCCTCGCTCACCGGCGCCCAGGGCGTCGATGGTTTTCTCGAAGTCCTCGGGAGTGGTGTAGAGCTTCTCGTTGATCTCCGCCTCGACCCCGTCCTCTTCACCACCCACCACTCCGATCTCGATCTCGAGAATGATCTTGGCGGCGGCAGCGGACTTCAACAGCTCCTGTGCGATCGACAGGTTCTCGTCGATCGGCACCGCAGAGCCGTCCCACATGTGTGACTGGAACAACGGGTTTCGCCCCTCGCTGACCCGCGCAGCGGAGATCGCCAGCAGCGGCCGGACATAGGTGTCCAACTTGTCCTTCGGGCAATGGTCGGTGTGTAGCGCGACGGTGACCGGGTACTTCTCGGCGACGATATGGGCGAACTCGGCCAGCCCTACCGCACCGGTGACCATATCCTTGACGCCCAGGCCGGAACCGAATTCAGCGCCGCCGGTGGAGAACTGGATTATGCCGTCGCTGCCCGCGTCAGCGAACCCCTTGAGCGCGGCGTTGATGGTTTCCGAGGACGTGCAGTTGACGGCGGGGAATGCAAAGGAGTGCTCCTTGGCACGACTCAGCATCTCGGCGTAGACCTCGGGGGTTGCGATGGGCATGGCATGCTTCCTCTCGGCTCTTCAGGCTTCCCCGGCAGTATCTCAAGACGGATCTATCCTCACACGGCCAGCACCGTTGGGCGCCGAATGCCCGGCGTCGACGGCGCGATAACCAGGGCGGCCTGCAGCAGGATCCGAATCTCCCTAGGATCTCGGGCGATGATGAGCCGAAGAAACTACCCATCCCATGTCGATTCCGACGCTTCTACGTCTCCGGACACGGAGCTCGCCACCGACGTTCTCGTCGTGGGTTTCGGCGCCGCAGGCGCATGCGCTGCACTGGAAGCCAGGGAATCCGGCGCGGACGTTCTGGTCGTGGACCGATTCAACGGCGGCGGGGCAACAGCGCTGTCCGGCGGTATCATCTACGCCGGCAGCGGCACGTTTGTCCAGCGCCAGGCCGGCGTCGATGACACCCCGGAGGGCATGCTCGCCTATCTCCGCCAGGAGGTCGGCGATTCGGTCAAACCAGAGACTCTGCAACGGTTCGTCGCCGACAGCCCGTCGATGATCGATTGGCTGGCCGACCAGGGAGTGCCCTTCGATTCGACAGTCTGTCCGTACAAGACGTCCTACCCGAACAATCGGTACTACCTCTACTACTCGGGAAGCGAATGCTCCGGAAAGTTCCGGGACGTGACACCGCCTGTCCAGCGGGGGCATCGTGTCAAAGGCAGAGGCGCATCCGGGAAGAAGCTCTACGCGCCCCTGGCCAAGTCAGCCGCACGTGCCGGCGTTCGGTTTCAGCCCCACACCCGTGTGACCCGTCTACTCCTGGAGGACGGAGAAGTGACCGGGGTCGAGGCGGTGACACTTGCCGACGCACCCGCACATGTCCGCCGCCGCTTCGGGCGAATGGCCGCGGTCGCCGCCAAACCCGGGATATACCTCCCACCGCTGCGCGCCCAGATGGAGCGGCGCCTAGACCTCATGGAGAAGAAGTTCGGTCGCCGAATCCACATTAGGGCCAGACGAGGGGTTATTGTCTGCGCAGGCGGCTACATCGCCAACACCGACATGCTGGCCACGCATGCACCGCAGTTCAAAGGCGGACTTGCGCTCGGCACCACCGGCGATGACGGCAGCGGCATCGCGATGCTTGTAGAGGCGGGAGCCGTCGCCGAGCGACTCGACAACGTATCCGTTTGGCGGTTCATCGCACCTCCGAGCGTCGTTCTCAGTGCGATCGTCATAGGCACCCACGGAAGACGCATGATCGACGAGTCCCGCTACGGCGCCGCACTCGGCCGTGCAATGGTCACAGAGCACGGCGGGCGAGGCTGGATTCTCGCCGACGCTGCCCTGTTGCGGGAAGCATATTCTCAGCTGCCGCGCCAATCGCTGTGGTTCCACGTCCTGCAAACCATGGCTCTGTTTCAGACACGCCGGGTGCGCGCCAAGACCCTTGCCGAGGTTGCCAGGCGCGCCGGCGTCGATCCGGAGGGCCTGGCGGAGACGGTCACCGCACACAACGCCGCGATCGACGACGGACTCCCTGACCAGATGGGAAAGTCAGCCGACTTCAGACGACGAATCGGCGACGGTCCGTACACGCTGCTAGACATCTCGGTCCGGACGAGCACGACCTACCCCTGTCCGATGATGACCCTCGGGGGAGTGATCGTCGACGAGGAAACGGGTGCCGTCACGACAGCCGCGGGCAACCCCGTCCCGGGTCTGTACGCCGCCGGCCGGACAACGATCGGCATCTGCACGAATTCGTATGTGAGCGGGTTGTCGATTTCGGACTGCGTCTTCTCGGGGCGCCGAGCCGGCGCCCATGCGTCAGCAAGGACGCCCAAGACGACGGCGCCACGGTAGAGCTGCCGGTCTGCCTCTCCGCGTTCGCGGACTGCACACGGACCTCCCGCATGGACGCCGCCATCGAGCAACTACGGTTCTCTTTGAGGTGTCATCCCCGCTCCACTCCCGAATAGAGAGCGGGCGACAGAATCGAGCGTATCCCCTGTCGGCGCGGATGTTAATCCCTTGTTGTTGCGGTGACTTGGCCGTAATCGTTGGAGCTTCTGTTGGAGAGGATGCCGATGGAGGATCCGGCCCAACGTGGGCTCTCATGAGACCGGTGTCGGTGCTCAATGCGCCTGGCGGGCCGGTGATAGCAACTGGGAAGTCAGCCAACGTCTTTCGGTTCTCTTTGAAGAAGTGCGCGAACCAGGGGCCGTGAGCCGTAGGGCCGCAGCATCTGGCTGGCCGGGCGGGGGCGCACCCGTTGCGGCCACCAGAACCAGCGCCCGAGCAGCGCGGCAATCGACGGAGTCAAGAATGCACGTACGAGCAGAGTGTCAAACAGCAACCCGA
>DAOUYK010000133.1 GCA_030666145.1 Mycolicibacterium sp.
GGCGCGCTGTGGGGAGTCCTGAGGATCGCTCGGTTCGGTGATCGTCATATCGGTTACCTCATGCCCTCCGTGCGGAGATCCGCACACCTGCCGCGCAACGCGGCGCCTAGTAGCTGACTCAACGCCGAAAATACTCCGAAGTCGTCGACGCTGTATCAGTCATTGAAACAGGTCGTCCGGCGCCATGCCCACGCCTTGGGTGTCGGGTATCTAGGGTCGGGGCGAAAATCCGGGAGGTGGTCGATGGCGAAGGCAGATATCGCCGCACCGCTTGCTGGTGCGTTGATCGTCATCGTGACCGTCGGGAATCCTGCGGCCGGTCAATCGCGCGCCTCGCTGGAGACGTGGATGGGGGTGGCCGCTGTCCTCGGACCCGCATTGCTGTTGTGCCTGGTGGGGGCCAAGGTGTGGTCCGGGCCGGTCAGCGCAGTGCTGCTGCGGTTTCCAGAACACCGTCAAGGGGCGCGAGCTACTTTGGTGGCGTGCTGAGCGCCATCGCCATCGTGCCGTCGGCGCCTGTGATGGTCCCCGAACTCGCTTCCGCGGCCGCCTCCGAGACCGCGGACCTGCGTGCGGCCGCGGTGTCCGCGGTGGAGGCACTGCCGCGCCGGTGGGTCGGCGTCGGCGTCGCGGCGACCGACAGTGTCGCGGGCCCTGAATCGGTCGGGACCTTCGCTGGATACGGGGCCGATGTTTGTGTCGGGCTGTCTGACAGGGCCGTAGCGGCCCGCCGTTCTCCCGTGCAGCTGCCGCTTTGTGTCCTGGTCACGGCATGGCTGCGTGGGCTCGCGCAGTCGGCCGCCAGCGCCCGCGTGCACGCCTACCGCAGTGATCACGACCTCGGCACCGCGCTGGCCTTGGGTCGGCAATTGCGCGTGGAGATTGAGCGCACCGACGATCCGATCGGAGTGCTCATCGTGGCCGATGGGGCCAACACTCTGAGTCGGTCGGCGCCTGGCGGCTACGCCCCGGATGCGATTCCGGTGCAGGCGGCCCTGGATGACGCGCTCGCCGCCGGCGATGCGGCGGCGCTGACTCGGCTGCCCGACAGCATCATCGGCCGGATGCCGTACCGGGTACTGGCCGGGTTGGTTGAACCCGAGCCGCGGTCGGCCGTGCAGCTGTATCGGGGCGCGCCCTACGGCGTCGGCTATTTCGTCGGCGTCTGGCACCCGTGAGGACCCCGCGCCCGCTGGCTATCGTGGGGCCGACCGGCACAGGCAAGTCAGACCTGGCGTTAGCCGCTGCCGAGAAGCTCGCCGCCGAGCTTGCCGCCGAGGTGGTCAACGCCGACGCGATGCAGCTCTACCGCGGCATGGATATCGGCACCGCGAAACTGACGATGGAGCAACGCTGCGGCGTCGCCCACCACCAGCTCGACGTTCTTGAGGTCACCGACACCGCGACTGTCGCGCGCTACCAGCAGGCTGCGTCGGCCGCCGTCGAAGCCATCGCCGCTCGCGGGGCGCTGCCGATCGTGGTCGGGGGGTCCATGCTCTATGTCCAGTCGCTGCTCGATGAGTGGTCCTTTCCGGCCACCGACCCTGCAGTGCGGGCCAGCTGGGAGAAGCGTCTCGCCGAGGTCGGGACAGTTGCACTGCATCAGGAACTTTCCCGCGTCGACTCGGTAGCCGCTGAGTCCATCCTTGCCACCGACGGACGTCGCATTGTGCGCGCGCTCGAGGTTATCCAGCTGACAGGGCAGCCTTTCGCGGCGTCGGCCCCTCGCATCGGGGCGCCTCGTTGGAACACCGCGATCATCGGATTGGATTGGCAAACAGCTGTTCTCGATGAAATGTTGGCACGCCGAACCGACAAGATGTTCAGCGATGGCCTGGTCGACGAGGTCACCCTACTACTCGGGCGTGGTCTGCGCGCCGGTGTCACCGCCTCACGAGCTCTGGGCTACGCCCAGGTGATCGCCGAGCTGGACGCGGGCCGCGATGGCTCGGCCGCACGTGAGTCGACGTATGCCGGCACCAGGCGCTACGTACGCAGACAGCGTTCGTGGTTCCGCCGCGACCACCGCATCACTTGGCTCGACGGAGCCGCCTCTGGAAACGTCGATCGGGCGCTGCATCTGTGGCGCGACGTATCCTGAGCGCATGCAGTTCGCCAAGGGGCACGGTACGGAGAACGACTTCGTGCTGATCTTCGACCTACCCGCGGCGATCGAGCTGAGGCCGGCCGCGGTCGCCGCGCTTTGTGATCGCAGGCGCGGACTCGGAGCCGACGGACTGCTGCGCGTCACGGTGGCGGGCGCGGCCCACGACGCAGGGATGCTCGACGAACTCCCCGAAGGGGTAGCCGCCGACGACTGGTTCATGGATTACCGCAATGCAGACGGCTCGGTGGCGCAGATGTGTGGCAACGGAGTCCGGGTGTTCGCTCACTACCTTCGGGCAGCGGGGCTGGAGCGCCGTAGTCATTTTGTGGTTGGCTCGCTGGCTGGTCCGCGCCCTGTCGAACTTCACACCGCAGATGCGCTGTGTGCTGACGTCACTGTCGAGATGGGCAAGGCCAATCTCCTCGGGAGGGGCTCGGCAGTGGTCGGCGGCCGCCGGTTCGGCGGTCTGTCCGTCGACGTCGGCAACCCCCACCTCGCCTGCGTCGACGCATCGCTCAATGAAGCAGATCTCGCAGCCCTCGACGTGGCCGCGCCCGTCATATTTGACCCGACGCAATTCCCCGACGGTGTCAATGTCGAAGTGTTGACTGCTCCGGAAGACGGTGCTGTCGGTATGCGCGTGCATGAACGAGGCGTAGGAGAAACTCGTTCCTGCGGAACGGGGACAGTTGCGGCCGCCTGTGCCGCGCTTCAACACCAGGGGGCGTCTACGGGTGCCTTGCGGGTGCGCGTTCCGGGAGGGGAGGTCGCCGTGAGTATCACCGACGCCGCCAGCTTCGTGCGGGGGCCATCAGTCCTGGTCGCCAGCGGCGAATTGTCCGACGCGTGGTGGCAGGCGCAATAAATCAGATGCACGAACGCATCCCGGAGGGGCAGTATCTCCAAACACATGTCTGAACCCAACATCCCGAGTACCGGCGAACTTGCGCTGGAAGACCGGGCGGCAATGCGCCGCGTGGCCGGCCTCTCGACCGAGCTCGCCGACGTCTCTGAGGTCGAGTACCGCCAGCTGCGCCTCGAGCGGGTAGTCCTGGTCGGCGTGTGGACCGACGGCGGTTCAGCCGATGCCGACGCCAGCCTGGCTGAGCTTGCGGCGCTGGCCGAGACTGCGGGATCGGAGGTCCTTGAGGGCCTTATCCAGCGACGGGACAAACCCGACCCGTCGACCTACATCGGCTCGGGAAAGGCCCAGGAGTTGCGCGAGGTTGTCCTGGCCACCGGGGCGGACACTGTCATCTGTGACGGCGAGCTGAGCCTTGCCCAGCTCAACGCGTTGGAGAAGGTCGTCAAGGTCAAGGTCATCGACCGTACCGCGCTGATACTGGATATTTTTGCCCAGCATGCCACCAGCCGGGAGGGCAAGGCACAGGTTGCCTACGCCCAGATGGAGTACATGCTGCCGCGGTTGCGCGGCTGGGGTGAATCGATGTCGCGACAGGGTGGTGGCGCAGGCGGCAGTGGGGGCGGGGTGGGTACACGCGGTCCAGGCGAGACCAAGATCGAGACCGACCGGCGCCGAATTCGTGAACGAATGGCCAAGTTGCGCAGAGAAATTCGTTCAATGAAACAGGTCCGTGACACTCAACGTAGCCGTCGGCTCGGTAGCGACAAGCCGTCCGTAGCCATCGTCGGATACACGAACGCCGGAAAGTCCAGTGTGCTCAACGCGCTGACCGGCGCCGGCGTGCTGGTCGAGAATGCGTTGTTCGCCACGCTCGAGCCAACAACTCGCCGTGGGGAATTCGCGGATGGGCGGGAGTTCGTCCTGACCGACACGGTGGGGTTCGTTCGCCATCTGCCCACCCAGCTCGTCGAAGCGTTTCGGTCAACGCTGGAGGAGGTCGCCGACGCTGATCTGCTGTTGCACATCGTCGACGGTTCGGATGTCAATCCGCTGGCCCAGATCAACGCGGTCAGGCAGGTCATCGGCGAAGTGATCGCCGGGTCCGCTCCGACGGCGACATCAGAGCAGGTTCATGAAGCCTCGGTAGCGCCAGAGCTTTTGGTAGTCAACAAGATCGATGCGGCCGGGGGCTTGGCCCTGGCACACCTGCGCCGGGCGCTACCCGATGCGGTGTTCGTGTCCGCTCGTACCGGTGCAGGAATGGATCAGCTGCAGGCCCGCATGGCGGCGATGATCGCTTCGCGCGACATAGTGATTGATGTCACAGTCCCTTACAGCCGAGGCGATCTCGTCAACCGAGTGCACGCCGACGGTCTCGTCGATGCCATGGAACACAGCGCTTCTGGGACCAGGATCAAGGCACGCGTACCGATCTCACTGGCAGCCCTCCTTAACGAGTTCGCGACTTTCTGACCGGGCTGACCGCGCTGATGCCGTTGCTCTTGCTTTGATGCGGTACGATCTTCTTCAACGGTCGTCGGCGTGCTGCCCATCACGAGCCTCTTCGAGGCACACACCCGCCCGACTCTCTGGAACCACACCGAGACAGATCAACCACTACGGCGAAACTCGCCACTGTGTGCGCACTCCCGCTGGACGGACACCGTCGCGGTTGCCCGGGCACACGCTGCCCGAACAGGCTGGAAAGGCACACAAAATGACCACGCAATCCTTCGCCGACCTCGGCGTGCCCGCACCCTTGGTGCGTGTGCTGACTGAGCGAGGCATCATCGATCCGTTCCCCATCCAATCCGCCACGCTGCCCGACGCTCTCGCCGGTCGTGACGTGCTCGGCCGGGGCAAGACGGGCAGCGGAAAGACGCTCGCCTTCTCGCTCCCACTCGTGGCGACGCTGGCTGGCCGCCGCAGCCAACCGTCACGCCCGACCGGTCTGGTCCTGGCTCCCACGCGCGAACTTGCCACCCAGATCACCGCCGTGCTGCAACCATTGGCCAATGCATCCGGGCTGTGCGTGGCGACAATCTTCGGTGGCGTGTCGCAGAGCAAGCAGGTCAGCGCTCTCCGGTCCGGAGTCGACATCGTGGTGGCTTGCCCCGGTCGCCTCGAGGATTTGATGCGGCAGAAGCTCGTACGCCTTGACGATGTGGCCACGACGGTGCTCGATGAGGCTGACCACATGGCTGACCTGGGTTTCCTGCCCGGAGTCACTCGCATCCTGGCGGCCACCCCCGCCGACGGTCAGCGGCTACTGTTCTCGGCCACCCTAGACAATGGTGTCGACAAGCTGGTCGCGCGCTTCCTGGGCAATCCGGTGCTGCATTCGGTGGACGAAGTCACCGAAGCGCCGGCGGCGATGACACATCATGTGTTCCACGTCGGCGGAGCTCAGCAGAAGAAGGATTTGGTGCATCGTCTGGCTTCCGGAACGGGACGCCGGATTCTGTTCATGCGCACCAAGCATCAGGCTCGTAAGTTGGCCAAGCAGCTCACCGAATCGGGTGTGCCGTCTGTGGATCTGCACGGCAACCTCTCCCAACCCGCCCGCGACCGCAACCTAGCGGCTTTTACCAGCGGCACCGCGAGGGTGCTCGTAGCGACCGACATCGCTGCTCGTGGGGTACACGTCGACGGCGTCGAGCTAGTCGTGCACGTCGATCCGCCCATGGAGCACAAGGCCTACCTTCACCGCTCGGGGCGTACCGCTCGCGCTGGCAGCGACGGCGACGTCGTTACCGTGGTGCTGCCCGAACAGCGCAGGGATACTCAACAACTGCTGCGTAAAGCAGGCATTGCCGTGCGCTCCCAGGAAGTCACTGCAGATTCGGCCCCGGTACATGCTTTGGTCGGTGAACGCGCGCCGCTACGCGCGGCACCGAAAATCTTTGCCCCGGTGGCGAAAGCCGGTGCGCATCGCGACCGTGGTGTCGAGCATCGGCGCGGCGGTGCCGTGCGGGGTGCACGAGGAAACAGGCGGCGCGGTTCGCGCGGCGCCGGTTCGCGCGGGCACGCCCAGTCTTGGTCGTAAGCCACATCTCCAATCCCCTCGTTGGTACCCCTCTCGTTGGTAAAACAGATCGTCGCCAGCATCCGGTCACGTTTCCGTTGACGCACACGGTTGACCACTCACGGGTGGCCGGTGGGTGCGTGGCGGCAGCGGCGCAGTTGACGACCCGCCACGACCAACCATCCGGTTGGATGGGGTACGTTTGGCGGCATTAGCCCCTATCAACGACGGAGGGATCCCATGGGCACTAAAGGCTCCGCAACGAAATCGGCGGCCAAGTCAGCAGGCAGTCCGGCTATCGCCTATGAGCGGACCCTGTTCGAACCCGAGCACGACCTCTTCCGTGAGTCATTCCGCGCCTTCCTGGAGCGCCACGTCGCGCCGTTTCACGAGCAGTGGGAGAAGGACAAGATAGTCGACCGCGGCGTGTGGCTGGAGGCGGGTAAGCAGGGCTTTCTCGGCATGGCGGTACCCGAGGAGTTCGGCGGCGGGGGTGTTTCAGACTTTCGGTACAACACCATCGTCACCGAGGAAGTGACTGCAGGCCGGTATAACGGCTTGGGATTTCCCCTGCACAACGACGTCGCTGCACCGTATCTGATCAGGCTGGGCACCGAGGAGCAGAAGCGGCGCTGGCTACCCCATTTCTGCACAGGCGAACTCATCACTGCGATCGCTATGACCGAGCCCGGCACCGGTAGCGACCTGCAGGGCATCAAGACGCGAGCAGTCAAGGATGGCGACCACTACATTCTCAATGGTTCCAAGACGTTCATTACCAACGGCATTCATTCCGACTTGGTGATCGTGGTGGCCCAGACCGACCCCGACAAAGGGGCGCTCGGGTTCTCGCTGCTGGTGGTGGAGCGCGGGATGGAAGGGTTCGAGCGCGGACGTCATCTCGACAAGGTCGGCCTGGACGCGCAAGACACCGCCGAGCTGTCGTTCACTGACGTGAAGGTGCCGGTCGAGAACGTGCTCGGCGATGAGGGGCAGGGCTTCATCTATCTTATGCAGAACCTGCCGCAGGAGCGGATTTCGATAGCCATCATGGCCGCCGCGGCGATGGAATCGGTGTTGAAACAGACCATCGAGTACACCAAGGAGCGCAAGGCATTTGGAAAGCCGATCGGTAGCTTCCAAAACAGTCGGTTCGTGCTCGCCGAATTGGCCACCGAAGCCACCGTCGTGCGCGTGATGGTCGACGAATACATCCGCTTGCACCTCGATGAGCAGTTGACCGCCGAGCAGGCCGCCATGGCCAAGTGGTATTCGACCGAAAAACAGGTCCATCTGATCGACCGCTGTCTGCAGTTGTACGGGGGATACGGCTACATGCGCGAATATCCGGTGGCGCGGGCCTACCTCGATGCCCGTGTACAGACCATCTACGGGGGAACATCGGAGATCATGAAGGAGATCATCGGCCGCAGCCTCGGCGTCTAGGTGTAAAAACTCGCTGTTCAATCGGCGCGTTTCCTTGGTAATTGGTCCCCGCTGACGCAAGGTGAACGAACGCGGTACTTTTGGCTGCACTTTTCGAAGCTTTTCGTTTCGAGGGGAATTGTCGAAAGCAACTTGTCGCCGACCGCGGGGAGGATTAATGATCCGGCAGCCGACGCTGCGCATACGGGTATTCGGTCGCGCGACCATCGGGCTTGTGGGGGTCGCGACCGCACTCCTGCTCGCCCCGACGGTCTTGGCGTCGCCCGAGTCTGACGCCAGCGATGCGATAACCGAGGCGTGGCAAGCCACCGGTGGTGACGACGGGCCGCTGGGTCCCACGTCAGGCGACGTCTACCCAGCGGGCGCGGGCTTCGCGCAGAACTTCGCTTCGGGCAAGATGTTCTTCACCCCCGACACCGGAGCACGTCTGATGCAGGGCCCGATTCTGGAGGAGTACGAGTCTCTGGGTGGTCCCGCGGACAGTGATCTGGGCTTTCCGACCATTGACGAGGGCCCCGGTCGCGCGCCGGGGAGTCTTAATAGCACGTTCAGCGCGTCCGACCAACCGGTGATTTTCTGGACTTCCGAGACGGGTGCGAGGGTGGTTCGGGGTCCGATCAACGCGGCGTGGGACAAGTTGGGTGGATCCTCGGGTGTGCTGGGCGTACCCGCCGCCGACGTAACGTACAACGGTCCGGTTGCCTCGCAGAAGTTCTCTGAAGGTGAGCTGTCCTACGACTCCCGCTCGAAGAAGTTCACGACGGTTCCGCCCGATCTTGCTGATCAGCTGACAGACCTGGCGGTTCCCGACGATCCGGTTTCAGCGATCAATGCCGCCCGGCGGGCGGCTGGTGGACGGCTGGGTCCGTTGGGTGCGGCAAAAGGCGCGCCTTACCGGATTGGGGCCGACGGCTTCGGTCAGGATTTCGTAAACGGCAAGATCTTCTACAGCCCCAACACCGGTGCCAACGTGGTGACCGGGCAGGTGCTGGCCAAGTACGAGAGCGTCGGCGGCCCTGAGGGTGATCTCGGCTTCCCGATCACCGGCGAGGCGGACGGCGGCGTGGCACCCGCGAGCCGGATAAGCACATTCGCCGCCCCCGATAAGCCGGTGATCTTCTGGACGCCTGACCACGGCGCGGTGATCGTGCGCGGCCCGATGAATGCGGCATGGGAAAAGCTGGGCGGTGCTACGGGTGAGATCGGTGTGCCCAAGGCTGACCAGACCCAGAACGGCGATGTGATCTCCCAGCGGTTCAGTAATGGAACTATCGCCTGGAACTCGGAGACTAAGAAGTTCCGCACCGAACCAACCAAACTCGCTTCTCAACTTGCCGGCCTCGAGGTACCCGAGCAAGAAGTGCCGCCAGTGCCGCCGGCATCAAAGACCGACAAGGGTAGTTATTTCCGGTGGACTTGGTGGTGGGTGCTCGCCGTCGTGCCGATACTGCTGCTGGTGGCCTTGGTGGCCGTTGCCGCTATGCGGAATCGCCGTCGTGGTGACGACGACGATCTGTTCGGCTCGTATATCGGCGATGGGTCCGACGATGGTAGGGGATTCGAACCTGTTCTAGCGGCTGAGGATTCGCGCGACGAGCCCGGTCGAGAGGACGCGCTGTTCGGCGACCGCTATGCCCGTGAGGG